>DXUR01000084.1 GCA_019417795.1 Clostridiales bacterium
TGGTCACTCAGGATAAGCCCGGAGGCGGCGTTCTCAACATAGATCTCACCCTGTGCATTGGTGATGTCGCTGCCGACGATCTGCCCGTTAAAATAGATGCTGAAACGTGCACCGGCGAGACCGGTTGTGGTACCGCCAGCAGTCTTTTTCAGCACGATCTTGCCAACGCCTGCAGGCGGTGCAGGTTCTTCTCCGCCGCCTCCGGGCTTATCCTGAGTGACCAGTTTGCGGGGACCATAATAATTGAAGAATGACTGATTTTTGCGGTTACTGGAAATTGCGTACACCGCCCATTTCGCACTCTCGTCCTCCACAATGGATGCAGACTTACCCTGTGCAGTGTACTCTTCAATCTGGCGCTGGAACTCGGCGTCCTCCTGTGATTTCTGCTCCAAAAGCCAGTCGATGAGGCTCAGATACAGATCATAGGTGTCAGCGTTGGCGTAGCCGCCCGCGTCGCCGTCTCCACCGGGCTCGCCTTTATAGCTTTGGTGATCCCACACATACGTCTGCACGGCCATAAAAAGCTGGCCAACATTGGATGCCTTGCAGTCGTTGAGGTAGGTCATCATCCACTTGACGTTCTCGACGGTCGCGGCGTCCATCTCGCTGAGACCACTGTTCGTGAGTGCGCTCTGGAATACCGCATCTGCGTCCGCGCCGGTGCCGGACGTCCATGTAAAGGAATTCAGGTACGAAGGCGTTGCGTAATGATAGCCGAGGCCGCTATCCATGCAGTACACGAGCTTACCGTCCACAAGCGGCGGGCGGTAGCTGTACGGGGTACCGTTGGCGAGCAGACGGGTGCTCCAATATGCCTGATTGGTGGTAATTTTGAGGCCGGAACCCGTGTTCGACGCGGCAAAAGCCGCAGTCGGCAGCAGGCTCAAGATCGTCACCAGCGTCAAAAGCAGTGACAACAAGCGATGTTTAATTGACTTCATGTCTTTCTCCTTTCCAAAAAGCGCAATAAAAAGAGCAGATCTTGACGACCTGCTCTTGCGTGAAAGTTGATGATTTATTTGTTTGTGGGGGTATCCACCCGAGTGACGGAGCATCCATCGTAGAGGAAAAGCTGGACACAGTACCAGCACGGGTCACCAGTGTCATTGATACCTCTTGCCAGCCCAACGCCAATCTCAGATAGCTTTGGGTTGACCATGTTCTTGTTGTGGGTTGTCGAAGCGCTCCAATCTGCCACGGCCCGTTCGGCAAGTGTCTGGTCAGACAGCACCCAATCTGCGATGCGATGGATATTTTCGGCCATGTAAGGACAATCCGTGGCGGTATTGAATTTTCTGCCATCCGGCCTTGTGTGAGAATAGACGGTATGCGCAGCCATCTCATTGGCGCGAACCTGCGCCGCCTGCATGAGCTTGTCGTTGACGGTCAGGACTGATACACCGTTTTCGCGGCGCAAAGCGTTGGTGCGGTCAATGATGTCCTGCTTGGTTGCGGCGTCATCGAAGTATTCTGTTGTTTCCTGCGCGGCAGCTGCATCCGATATTCCATCGGCAGAGAGATTTGACTGGGCCGTTTCGGACAATTTCACATCGTAACCAAGCCTTGCCATCGTGCGGCAGATCAGTACTGCCATATTCCCGCGGGTGATCTCGGCGTCCGCGACAATCTCTTCCGCCGCAAGTCCCATTTGAACAGCAGTCCGGCAGGCAGACTGATAATCCCATACAGCATCAACATCATTCAAGCACCGCAGCATCACCGTGCAGGCCGCCGCAGAAGTAACAGGGTCATTGGAGCCGTAGCGTCCATTGCCATACCCTGCAACCAGATTATTTGCGACGCAGTAGCCCACATAGCTTTTTGCCCATTCCGGAACATCCGTAAAGCTGCAAAGGCTGCGGTAAAAGGCGCTGTCCGTTTCAAATTGCTCGGGATCTGTGACAATTCGGGTGAGCAGCGCCGCCATCTGCGCCCGTGTCAGCCCCTGCTCCAGCATCATGTCGCCAGACTCGTTGCCCAGCATAATGCCGGCTTCACTCAGATAGGCGGCAGCAGACTGCTGCGGACTTTTTTCGGCGGCAAAAGAAGTTACTGTTAAGGATAGTGCAGCAATTACAACGAGGGAAATAACTCGGATCCGCTTCAAATGATCACGCCCCTTTCCGGTAAAAGACGGTGGTTACACTTGCGGTCATGCGTCGGGTAGCTTCGTCAAAGGTGCATTGATCAAACTCGCAAATGCCCATCCGTTCTGCCTGTTCCGCGACTTCCGCGGGAAGGTCAACAGTGATGTCCATTTTGACCCGTATTTCGTCATCTTTCCTATTTGGTCTGAAATTCTGTACCAAACTGATACTTCCTTTTGATTAAGATTCTCCGGAGTGATTTGAGGATAATACAGAAGATTCAGGCTGTCAAAGGTTTATTTTAAATCCTTACGCCGATAAAACGGAGACACAACATTTTTTGCACAATTCCATCCGTTTTCCATCATTTTATTGAGTTATTTGCACTGCTTGAACGCAAATTCTTTTTTCAGGCTGATTGGCGAGGCAGGTGGTAAGCGTGATACGGTTGTCTGCTGTCGCCTGCAGATAGCTCCAGTCGGAATTGGAGATGGTCTTTACCAAAACGACCTCATATGTGCGGGTGCCGTAGATCGTGGTATAGGTGATGGTGTCACCGATTTCCAGGTCCTTGATGCTGCCGATGGTGTACTTGGCGCCCCGGTTATGGCCGCACACGCCGATATTGCCGTCCCACGCTGAGGTGGAGCTGTAATGCCCCAGTCCCTTTTTCATGCTTTCTTTTGTTTCTCCTTCCCAGACCTTCATGTTGATGTCCAGGGATGGAATTTTCAGGGTGCCGATGCTGCCGTCCTTTCGCTCCATATCTTTGGCACTTGTATAAGCAGGCTCCTGATAGGACGAAATGACGGGTGTGACCGCTGGGATACCTACGCCACTATCCACACCGTAGATACCGGAAGCCGAACCGCCTACAGTCTGCTGTAGGCCGGGGAGTCGGAGCTTTTCCATGACGCCGGTTTGTGTGGTGCTGAGAACGCCGTAGGGGAGTTCGGGGATCTGATAATCCACAAGATTTTTGCTGCCGTAATGATACGCGGTACCGTAGGTGTCCTCATAAGAGGTCGAAGGGTAATAGTCGGTGTCCGCGGCTGTGTCAAAGGTATAGTCCGCGGCAAAAGCGCAAATAGAAAGGGATGCTGTTGCTGTCGCCGTCAATGCCATGCAGACCAGTTTCTGAAAGAGTTTCATGTTTTTACGCCTCCTGATCTTCTTCGTTTTCCTCTGTTTCATCCGCTTCACATTCTGCTTTCACTACGGCCTTTCGGCGGCATACAAGCAGCGTGCCGCCAACAGCGGCGCAAATCAGAACGATTCCACCTAAGATCCAAGGAAAGTGATCCGCAAAAAACGCTCCGACCTGAGCGGCAGCCGCGCCCTTGTGGTTCGCTTCTGTCCCGATATAGGTCAGAACATAAGTAACACTTTCAACACCCTCGTGGGTCACATCGCCAACATACTCCGCTGTTGTAACATAGCCTGTAGCCGCCTGATAGGACGCTTTCGCAGAGTAGGTAGCAACAGCCTGATATTGAGAGGGCATCAGCGCCTCACCCACAAGATCGGTGCCGGTGACCTGCCACTCCACATTAGCGAGGCTCAGGGTTCTGCCGTTCTTGATGGTTGTCGCGGGGACATAGGACATATCGTTGCGGTCAAGCTGTCCGATGGTTTTGGTTTCCGTCACCGTGTAGTTTTTCGTAGCATAGCCGGCGGCTACGGTATTGAGACTGGTGTGATCCAATGCGAGGGTACCCTGAAATCTGCCGTCATCATATTCGATGGTGGGCTTGAGCTGCTCAAGAATCAGAGCAAGGTCATCTTTCGTTGTTTCAACGGTGATAACCTCGGTATGAATCCGCTTTTCTTCCACGGGATTCTCACTTTTTACAATGTCCGCAAAGGTGTAGAGATACCCTTCCAGCTCAAAGGGCTCCTCAATTAGTGCCGCAGGGTCCTGCTCAGGGGATACTGTAAAGGTTTTGATCGCTTGCTGACTGCCGTTGAGGTTTTGAACCACCGTGTCCGTAGGCACCTCCAACGCAAAGGCGTTGGAGGTAAGAACCAGCATCAGCAGCACGCAGGATATTACTCTTTTCATGTTTGGGAGAGCCTCCTTCTCAAATAATTTTTGTGATGCGCATTCCTGCCATACGGTCAGGCGGTATGCCAGATACCTGCTTCATGACGCTTTCTCCTCCTTGATCTTGTATTCTACCGCGCGCTCCGGATGTTCCCGCAGCGCGTCAAGTATTCTGATAGACTGCTCCAGCGCCTGCATTGTATCCCGCTTCTGACGCTTCACAAAGCCATGCAAAAGCAGAACATCTCCATTGGGAAGCGTGCAGAAAATGATGCGTATGAGCACTTTGCTCTTCACCCGCAGCTCCCAGAGATCCCGATAGCGCTCGATTGAAAATCGCTTGAAATGCGGTTCTTTCATTTCCGGCTTTTCAAGCTGGGTCAGGAAATACAGCCGCAGGAGGATTTTTTCCCGCAGCCGCGGATCAAGCCCATCAATAAAATCGGCGAGCGGAGCGGACTTGCTTGTTGGCTGATAGATTAGGATTCCCTTCATGGCTCCGTCACCTCCATTGCCTTGCTCAGCTTCTTCAGATGGCAGATAAAACGCTCTGCAAAGTCCCCGGCAAGCTCCGAATCACCGCTGATCCACCAAATCGGATTGGGAAGCGGCTGAGAGAGCGCGTCGTATTGCAGACAGATCAGCAGAAACTTTTGCCGTGGTTCGGCCTGCTCCGCAGCTTCATATAGTCTCCGAAGGATCTCTGTGATCTCACAAGAATTCTGGCAAGTGTCGCACAAGTCATCAAACAATAAGCCGGAATAGGCGCGGCTCAAGGCGTTCAATGTGGCTTCGTCCACACTTCCATCTATCCTCAGAAGGCCCATACGGTGCAAACGGGCCTTCGCCCCATCGTCAAACGGATTTTGCGGTCGTGTTTTGTGGAACTGTATATTCATTTTTTTCATCTTTGTACCTCACAATGGGATAGAAAAAGGCCCGGCACCTTGCGGTGTCGAGCCTTCTGGCATAAGTCTTATTATTCTTTGTCATCTGCTTCGGCTTGCGCCGGCAGCGCGGCGGCTTCTTCGATCATGCCCACAACCAAGGTGTTCATCTGCGCGGCGTTCTGCGCAGTAATAACCGGAGCGCCGGTGCGCTCCTCAAGAGCCTTTCGTGCTACACCGGCAACCTCACCGCCCTGTCGGGCAACCTCCATACTGCCGAAAAATCCTTCCGGCTTGGAGGCTTTGGAAATATCACGGGTGGACGCCTCGGCCAGCATAGTCAAGACCAATTCGGTATCGCTCATGTTGTCCCGCAGGTTTTCCTTTTTCAGCCCCTTGAGATTCTTGTACTGCCGCGTGGTCATGCCGGACCACGTGCGGGTGATCTCATCGGTCAGAATCGCAAATTCACGCCCCTTTTCCACACCGCGTTTCTGCCACTCATCGGTAAGCTCATTTCGGATGCGGATAGAGAGCAGCCTTTGATGTACCCAATCAGGATCATAGCCCTTTTTCAGATAGGTTTCCAATGCGCGGTCGATGGCCTGCTCCGGATCAATGGTCTCCTCAATGCGTTCCCTGCCGACCTCTGCCAGCCAACGTTTCACCGGTTCCGCACGGGGGGATGGGATAGACTGAATAATGCGGAGAAGCTGCTCGGTTGTGGCAGCGTCGGTCTTATAGTTCTTTCCATCCGACGATTTCATTTTCAGTTGTACGATATTTTCGTACAACTGAGTTGCCCCCTCAGACTTCAACTTGCGCTTCAAGTCACTCCAATATCTGCGAGGGTTTTCACTTCCAGTCAGTACATGGATTACATCGACAACAGAGAAGTACCACTCCTCTTGTTCTTCATTCCAAGCCGTGCGAATGGGTTGATTTTCAAAAAGCTGAATTTTATTCTGTTCGCTCATAGCGTTGCTATCCTTTCTCTTTCTTTTTTCGATTATACATCAGCCAATTCGCTGCCGCAAGAACTCCAGAAACAGCTCTTCTAAATCTTCATCGCCGTTCAGTTTGTCCAGATAAGGTGCAAATTTCCTACGGTCAAAGGCGATTTTCTTAGGTGGTGCAGCGCGACGCATTTCCTCGTCTGCCCGTGCCTGCCGCCAAGCCTCATACAGGGCTTGGCACTCCGCAGACGGCGGCGGACAGATATGGACGATCTTCTGCATAGCAGCCTTATTGAGTGTGTATCCCTCAATGGTGCACATTTCTACAAATGCCCTTTGAGAGTCTGCACCATAATCGGCAATGAGTTCCGCACAGGCAATCGGCAGCTTGCGTGGACTGTTCTCCAAAATATCAGCAAGCGGCGGAATCAGTGCTGCCAGCTTGATGGCCTTGCGGATCTCATACTCCGTCACACCGAAGAAATCTGCAACGATCTTTCGGGCGTTGTACCTTTGGCGATTCTCGCCAAAGGTCTCGCCGTCGCTATCTCCATCTAACTTTTGGCGAGAATCGCCAGAAGTTGAGTTGCCTGAAGATTCCTTCAACCTTTGGCGATTTTCGCCAAAGGTTGGATAGGCTACATTTCGTTGCCCATTTCTGTTGCTCTCTATAAGCAACGCTCGATACGCTTTGCCCCGTTCAATGATGGTGAGATCCTGCCGCCGCAGGAGATTGGTGGCAACCGCAATGGAAATTGCTCTCGCGTCATCGGCCTCCACAACCTCCGCAGGAATTGTTGATTGTCCGGTCAGTCGCCACGCTTCAGTACGATTGTGTCCGGCAAGAATCTCATACTGCTCACTATTTGGAACTGGGCGAACGATAATGCGCTCATAGATGCCCTGCTCGGCAAGCTGCTGAGAGAATGCGCGGAGCTTTTCAGGCGGGTAGGGATGAAATCCAATATCTGCCGTGCGAAAAGGGCAGAGGCTGTTGATCGGCAGTTCGCAAAAGCGGGGAGCTGCCGCATCCGCCTTTGCTTGAAACATGGTTTCATAAGCCTCATTGCCTACTTCCAACTCTGATGCTTGCTGCGCTGCGCTCATGCGCCGCTTTAACAGGTCATCCATGCTTTTCTTAGCCAAGCCGCAGCACCTCCTGGGCAAGGGAGCGATAGGAGTCAGCAGCAGGATTCTTAGGTGCATAATCGAGAATGCTCACGCCTGCTGCCGGACACTCCGCAACCTTGATCGTCTGCTCAATGGGGCGGTCAAATACATGAATGCTGTCACCGTAGATCTCTCCCACGCTGGAGCGAACGCTTTGGCAGAGCTGCGGGCGGGACTGATACATAGTCAGGAGAATGCCCGCAATCTTCAAATCGGGGTTGAATCGATTCTGTACATTGCGCACCATTTCTAAAACATCGGGAATCCCTTCACTTGCAAGGAAGTGCGCCTGCACCGGAATGATGCAGTAATCCGCAGCAGCCAGAGCATTAACGGTCAATAGTTCATGCTTCAGTCCACAGTCTATGATGATGTAATCATACAGTCCACACAGGGATGCCAACAGCTTGTCCAGCACCTTCTCGCAAGGGTCATCCGAGATGCCAGATGCGTTATACTGTGAAAGCTGCATAACCTGCAAGCGGGCAGCAGCGTCCGCTAACCGCTTGTTGGCAGGGATCAGGTCAAGGCCGCTGCTGGTATGTAGTACAGCACGATCGAGGTGGAGTTCCAGATCCTCCGGAGAGTCAATTTGGACAAGCAGTAGCTTTGCCAGCGTATTCTTCTGTTCCCCCGGCGTATAGCCGAGGGCTGCGGTAAGATTGCCCTGGGGGTCATTGTCGATCAGCAGGACCTTTTTATCTTCGGCTGCGAGGGCGGATGCGAGATTCAAGGCGGTAGTTGTCTTGCCAACGCCGCCCTTTTGGTTAGTGATTGCGATAGTATGCATACTCATTTTTGAACTCTCCTCAGCAGTTCTATGTGTTTTCTTCCTTTGCACGGCAAATTGTAGTAATCTTCTGAAGAAACAAAATCCATCAGTGGAATTTTAGGAAAATATGTTTTATTAAAACATTTCAGAGCAATCAATTTCCCAGAATGTTTCCAGTCTAATATCTGCTTTGGGCGATATCCCAAAATCGCGCATACCTGCTTTTCTGTCAGCAGATCCGGCAGAGAGGACATTTCCTGCTCCACAGCCAACCGAATAGCGCCGCCTAATTCACTTGAATATGGCTGCGGTGGAGTATATGGGATACAGTTGTGGCGCTTGCCCTTGAGATAGTACAATGGATTCTGTTGACGATCAGCCAAATACCTTTCAACTTCTTCCTTTGCAATTTTGTATCCAAATCCTTTTCGTTTCGGCTTCTCTGCGGATACCCTGCCGGTTTCTATCAACCACAATGCAGTTTCCTTGCATATATGTGCAATTTGGTAAAATTCTTCTTTGCTGATATAGTCTTTTTGAATATCCGAAAGACTAAGCTGCCTGTTTTTCATACCCGCACCTTCAGCCTTCTCTCCGCGTAGTCCTCGCTTAATACATAGTCAATAATGGACTCTTTGAAGATCCAGTAGTGCGGTTTAATAAAGATGGCTTTTACAAGCCCATCGCGAATTAACTTCCGAGCAAAGCTATCGCCTATTCCACCTAACATTTCACGAAATGTTAGTACAGACACTACATCGGGGTATTTCTTGAATTGTTGTACATATCTCTTCCTTGGGTTTTCCATGATCGAACCTCCGTCTAAATTACCATTGACAGATAGGTTCGATACCTATAGTATGATTCAGTTCTCTCCTAAAACTTCAAAATTCGTTTGAGTTCTCTCCTATGTCCACCATTCCTCACGAGAAAACGGGTTATACCGGAGTTCTCTCCCAGTTCTCTCCAAACCGCTTTTTTGAGCTGTCAGGAGAGAACACCAAGGCATTCCGTATTTGCTTAATAAAAACGCGAAAAAATCAAAAAAGTCAGTAATATCAACGCTTTCAGGGAACGGTGGAGTGCAGATTGCTGCGGAAAACAGAATCGATATAACCACTCAAAATCCGCCGCTGGCGACAGCGTACCGGTTCGAGTCCGGTCACCGGCACC
>DXUR01000840.1 GCA_019417795.1 Clostridiales bacterium
TGTGACAGGGGGAGAAGGAATTGCTTAAACTAATCAAATGCGAATTTTTGAAATTAAAACGGAAGCCATTGGTATTTATTTCCCTACTGCTTTCTGTTTTTATGCCATTGGCTTATGCTTTCTTTCTGGCAGATGTAAACACTGATGTGGATGCTGTAAATGGAGTGATGTCCAGCCTGTTCCAGCTCAGTGCCTATTTGCTTTTGATGCCGCTCCTTGTGATACTGGCTTCCAATCTGCTGTTTGAGGAGCTGGACAATGACACACTAAAAAACCTTGTTACCATACCGATAAATAGAACCAAGTTGGTGCTGTCCAAGATGCTGGTTTTACTGTTGTTTGCCGTTGGCTTTATGGCAGTTGGAGGATTGGTAAATCTTGCGGTTTTGCTGTTTCAGGGCTGGGAGCCGGTTGGGTTTTGGACCTTGTTTGGCGTTGGGATAGAAGAAGGGCTGATTATGTGGGTAGGCGCACTTCCATGTATCCTGCTCGTTGTTCTTCTTAATAAAAACTATATCGTGTCGGTCGTGATTACCTTTTTCTATACGACTGCAAATTATATCCTTTCGATGAGCGATGCGTTCCTCACACAGCCTTTTGGTTTGAATATCGGAACCCTGTTTCCGGGACCGCTGGCTTTCCGCTGGACATTCCAATTTTATGACCAAAGCCAGACCAGTGCGGAATTGGCAGACTTGTTGGAACGGATCAGTCCGTATTTCCTGAATAGTGTTCAGGTGTTCGGCGTGATTATTGTGGAAGCGATTGTATTTCTTGCGCTGATTGCGATGGTTTATCGGCGTCAGGAAATCTAAGGGGGTGTAATTATGTGGAATTTATTAAAAGCGGAATTGCTCAAGCTACGCCGGTGCCAAATACTTTGGGTGGGGCTGGTGGCACTTGCACTCTGTCCGTTGGTGCAATATGGGAGCCAGCTGATTGTGGAGGCGGAGTACCGAAATCCAAACTATGATTTTTCCACTCTGTTTGAGAATGTTGTCTGGGGCAATACGCAGATGTTTTTTCCGATTTCACTGGTGATGATTGGCAGCTGGCTGATTGACAGAGAATCCACCCATGATACGCTGAAAAACATCATGACAATTCCTGTTTCCATGCCGAAAATGCTGGGAGCTAAGCTCTTTTGGGTCGGGATTTTTGCAGTCCTGCTGGGAATATACAGCGTTGGCGTTACCTTGATTACTGGATTGACGGTTGGATTATCGGGACTGACAGTGGAAGTGTTTTTTCATGGAGGTACACAGATCGTGTTGGCAGCTCTGACGACCTATTTGGTCTGTATGCCGCTGATCTTGATTTTTGGGCAGATCCGAGGGGCATATCTGGGCGGTTCCATTCTGGCGTTTTTCCTTGGATATAGCATGCTGTTCTTCAAAGGCGGTATCCTTGCCAGCATCTATCCGTTTTCTGCTGCGCTGATTTTAGTGGGCTTTGACATGAGTGGATATGCAGGAACAACCACAGCCCCGAATCCTTTGCTGGCAGTCATTGGGGTTGGCATCATGGTTCTCTGGGCGGTGCTGTTGTTACTGATGTCCAGTAACAAAAAAGAAATAAAATCCCGTAAACAGGCAAATTCCAAGGGAAAAGGAAAGTGTGCTGTACGCAGGAAAGGAAGGTGATACCTGTGAAGAAAATAGTTCTATCATTATGCTTGATACTGTTGAGCGCTTCTGTGCTTTCCGGTTGTACAAAAGATGAAGTTCTCGATCAGTATAACAATATTGTTCAGTCTGCTGGTTCCATAGCACTTACCGGAAATTCATCCTTACAAGGTACGAAAGAAAAAGGAATTGATGATTATACAGG
>DXUR01000841.1 GCA_019417795.1 Clostridiales bacterium
GTCATCGGCCCACTATTCCCGAAACAAAGGGCCGGCTTTTCAGCCGGCCCTTTTTGATCTTTACTTTTGAAATTCGGAGCGTTTTATGGACGAGCGTTTTTTGCGAAATGAAATGTTGTGGGGCAAGGACGGGCAGGCTCGCCTGACCGCCGCCCACGTCATCGTGTTCGGACTGGGCGGCGTGGGCAGCTACGTGACAGAGTGTCTGGCCAGGGCCGGTGTGGGCGAGCTGACGCTGGTAGACAGCGACACCGTGGCTCTCTCCAATCTGAACCGTCAGCTGGAGGCGCTGAACTCCACCGTGGGGCTTCCCAAGGCAGAGGCCGTGGCCCGGCGGGTGCGGGATATCAACCCCTATGCGGTCCTGCATCCCATGGAGGCCCTGTACAATGCCGACAACCGGGAACAGTTCTTCCCTGCAGGCTGCAGGTATGACTATATTGTGGACGCCATTGATCTGGTGAGCTGCAAGCTGGATCTGGCGGAGACCGCCCGGCGGCTGGACGTCCCCCTCATCATGGCATTGGGTACCGGCAACAAGCTTGACCCCTCTCTGCTGCGGCTGGCGGATATTTCAGAGACCTACGGCTGCCCGCTGGCCCGGGTCATGCGAAAGGAGCTGCGGAACCGGGGCATCCTCCACCAGACGGTGGTCTTTTCCCCGGAACAGCCTGCGCCTACCCAGCAGCTGGAGGCTCCCCCGCCGGGACGGCGGAGCGTTCCCGCCAGTAACCCTTGGGTTCCCGCCACTGCCGGACTGCTGATGGGAAGCAAGGTAGTCCGTGACCTTATCGCCCAAAAGGAGGCGTAATGTATGCTGACCGGAACGATCATCAATTCTCTGACTATTCTGGCCGGGTCCGCTGTGGGGCTTGTCCTCCGGGCCGTCACCCGCCGTTCCTCCAAGGAGGTCTCTGCCGACGGTCTCGGCGGCCGGCTCCAGACCATCATCATGCAGGGCATGGCCCTGTGCGTTCTGTATATCGGCGTCAGCGGATGTCTCAAGGGGCAGAACACCCTGACCGCCATCCTCTCCATCGCTCTGGGCGCCATTATCGGAGAGCTGCTGGATCTGGACCGCCGGATGCGGTCCCTGGGGGATTGGGTCCAGACCCGGACCGCCCGGCTGATCCACACGGAGGACGGCGCGCCCAGCATCTCCGACGGGTTCATCACCGCTTCCCTGCTGTTCTGCGTGGGGGCCATGGCCATCGTAGGCGCTCTGGAAAACGGCCTTACCGGAAGCTATGACACTCTGAAAGCCAAATCTATCATCGACGGCATCAGCTCCATCGTGTTCGCCTCCTCCTTGGGAGTCGGCGTGGCGTTTTCCGCCGGGGCCATTTTTCTCTATCAGGGGGCCATTTCCCTTTTGGCGGGGCTGCTGTCCCCCCTGCTGGGGGACGCCGTAATCGCGGAGATGACCTGTGTCGGCTCTCTGCTGATCGTGGCCCTGAGCCTGAATATGCTGAACGTCACCAAAATCAAGGTCATGAACCTTGTCCCGGCTATCTTTCTGCCGATTTTGCTGTGCCGGTTTATGTAAACCTCGTGCAAAAGGGACGCCATCTTTGCAGATGGCGTCCCCCAGCGTGTCGAAAAAGTCTTTTCTCCCCGCTGAGCCAGTTTTCAGAACTTTATAAAAGTTCTGAAAACTTAGGATTTCAATGGCGCAGGGAAATAGGCGAAGCGCCGCCGGTGGCGGATCAAGCGAGCTTGTTTCGAGGAAGGCTCCCAAACAGCGGATACGCAGTATCCGCTGTTTGGTCTGAGCCGACGGTGTATCCCTTCTTGGGTTATCTCCGCGCTAAGAGCCGCCTTGCG
>DXUR01000842.1 GCA_019417795.1 Clostridiales bacterium
GTGTTGGAAACGTTGGTATGACTGCGTTTCCTGCGCTTTTGCGGCTTTTCCGAGGACGAAAAAGAAAGCAGTCGGCTATGGGTTTGTCAAGGGATAAAATTACAGTTCGCGTGTATAAGGGGTATATCGGAAAAGGGCGCAAAGAACCAGACCCTTTGCGGGCCGGATGAAAATGATGCAGCTCGGTCAACCGGCAGATTGCAAAATGGGTTGGTACGGTTGTCCATCCCGGAGGACAGCGAAGATCACAGCGGTCATCTTTCTGCTGACATGACCAATCACATTCATGTAATGCAGACCTTCGGATATTTTCTTTTCGTAATAGGTTTGAAACATCGGATCACGATGCACTGCTACCGTGGACGCCAACCAAATGGCACGACGTAAATAAGGAGATCCCCGCTTGGACATACGATTCTGGTTGCTCTTAAATTCGCCGGACTGCTTCACGGATGGATCAAGTCCTGCGTAAGCCAACAGCTTATCGGCAGAAGAAAAGCGAGTAATGTCACCGATCTCGCTTAAAATTGTTGCGGCGAGAACAGTCCCAACTCCCGGTATAGAGGTTAAAGGGTTATTAAACTCTTGGAAGAATACGGATATCTGTTTTTCCAGAGAATCTGCCTGTGCAGTTAAAGACAGGATCTGCTCAAGGAACATCCCAAGCAACGTGGAATACACGCCGCCGCTGTCATCGATCCCAAAGCTGCTGCAGGCGGCCTCTTTCAGTTGATGGGCCTTCCACTCGCCAAAATGTCCGTTGCTGCTTTCCATAAGGATATCCGTCAATTTTCCGAGATGCGCATTTTTCACTTTTTGGGGTGTAGAGTATTTGCTTAGTACGGCAATAGAAGCCTTGCTGAAAACAGACTCAAACAGGGATTCGTACTCCGGAAATATTCTGTCCAATAAGGCAATCAGCTTCCGTTTCAGATCAGCGGCCATGTCTACCAGATAGGCGCGGCTGCGGCACAGCTCTCGCAGAGCCAGGATTTTGTCCTGAGGTACGTTGCTGGCTTTGCAGCGGCCAAAGCGGACAAGGTCCGCAATGATGAGTGAGTCTCTGGCGTCGGTTTTGGCCTTGCGGATGTAAAGCTCCCGCAGGGAATGGGATTGGATAGGATTCAGAACCATGACTGCGTATCCGTCTTTCAAAAGTCTGGCGTAGAGTGCCAGCCAATAGTGGGCGGTGGATTCCATGGCGAATACGATCTGGCTCTTTACAAGGGTCAGTCTCCGTACCTGTTCCAGTAACAGATTGTAGCCGGTACAGTTATTCCGGAAGCTGAATGCCTTGCGGACAACCTGGCCATCCTCAGCGATGATGATGGCTTCGTGACTCCGTTTGGCAATGTCGATCCCGACAATGAACATAGTGTTGGCACCTGCCTTTCCTGTTGATGTACAGACAGTTCCTCATGTCCTTATGAGTCATATCCTGCATAGAAATCTGCGGAAAGATCACTCCCGCATCCGGCTCATTCATGAAATCCCATAAGGGAGAGGTCCCATACTGCTGTAAAGCGGACAGTGCCGCAGGGATAAAGCAGGGAACCTCTGTCTGCATGAGGAAATTATATCATCGTCACCGTTGGACGAGGATAGCATACGGTAAATGTGCAAGGAAAACGCATAATTATTGAGAGATTCAACGCATCTTATTTATAGCAGGATAAAGGGCTGGCGTCGGAACCGACGCTCTGCCCAATCACTTCTGCCCGCAGTGCGGGCAGTTGACGGGGGTTTCAGCGCAGTCGGTTGTGGCGTCTTTTGAAGAAAATTTCAGAGCGGCTGGCGTCTTGGTTCCCGCAAACGCAGGTGT
>DXUR01000843.1 GCA_019417795.1 Clostridiales bacterium
GATTCTGTGCTTATCGTCTGAATTACAATGTCAAACGGCAGATTGTTTTCCTTGGCGGGGTATACGGCAACCGTTTTTTCAGTACGAACTGGCCGGGTAGAATTTGGTTCGTTCTGCCGCAAGCCCTCCTCGAATTGTTGCTTATTGATAACTTCGTTATCCCACGACTGCCCCTGTGCGCTGGTGTCGATGCGCACATCGGTTTCGCCCACATAGCCGATTTTGCCCTCGATGGTTCGTGTGAGAAGTTCTACCACAACATCGTCCCCGACCTTATAATCAACGGCCTTTTCGGGAGCAGCGTCAAGGGCCTCGTCCTGCTGTTCGTACAATTCCCGGACAACAGATAGCGGTTCTTCCCGAAAAATTGGCATCCGCAGGTCGGCCAGTGCCATATCCTGCAAGGAAACCTTGCCCTTATCAAAATCCACTCCGTCAATCCGAAATTTCCGGCCATCCATATTGATGATGGAGCCGATGGGCAGATAGTCCTCTTTGTGCAGATGTTTAGTCTGGTGATGAGTCCCATCTTCGTTCAATCCGGCAAGGTAAACATCATTGCCCGCAGACCACAATTCTTTTGACTTTCTTGCCCATAAGCTAGGTGGAAAGCCTGTGACCTGAACTTCGCCCAGTGCTGTTTCTCTCGTAAACAAAGCACTGTTGAGAACTTTTGCGACCTTGGCAGCATCTTCTCCATAGAACATAAAATAGCCGCCAGCTTCAAATCCAACCAGAGTATCCGGGTGCTGCGCCTTTAATGCAGTGTATTCGGCTGCACTGGCGGCGTTCAGTTCAAGGGGAAAGTCGATGGCTCTTCTTTCTTTGTCCGACAGGTAGCGGTCAGACTGAATCATCAGGTCAATATATTTTTCGACCCGATCCCAGCGGAGAAGCACTTTCTGATGGTCGGGATAATGCTCAAACGTCAGACCCTTGCTGTCATGGTCAAGCCAACCACTGCTTCCGTCCAGATAAGTGTGTGAAGAACCGCCGGGGCCATACGGTGCATATTCGTTGGCAAGAGCTTTTGCCCGGAGTTTTCGGTCAGGCTGCAACTGATAAATTTTCCATATCCGAAGTTTGCTGCCTTCAACATTGGAACCTCTCCGCAGCGCATTTTCAATCTCCGCCTGCGACAAAACAAAAGCGGAGGGCGATTTTTCGCTCCCCGCTTGGTCGATGGATTCAATTTGTTTGGCTTCGGTGGGAATGTGGGCATCGAAGAAACTTAACTGTAAATCAGTTCGTTCAGCACCAGTTCCTCGGCCTGTGCTTTCAGACTGTTCATGTGCTGCACCCACCCCATCTGATGCTGCTCCTTGTTCGGAGCCGGGTTCTGCTTCAGCAGTCCCTGCATGGTCTGCTGCATCTGGCTCTCTGCCGTCTGCTCCACCTCCATCAGGTGCGGGTACAGGCTCCCGTTCAGGAGCATCGTGTTGTACAGCACCGGGCGATGGTTCATCAGGTACGTCCGGCGCAGCCTGCCGTACTTGCCCAGCGGCTTCCGGGGCTGGTTCAGGGTCAGGTTCGGGAGCTGGTAGTCCCCGACGGTCGAGTAGGTCACGTTCCTGCTGTTCGTATTCATATTGGCTCCTTTCTGCATTGCGGCGGCGAATGGTTGTTTTTACGGTGCGCTCAATTTGGCGTAAGACCTCCCGGCTCATGTCGCTGACGGCTGCGCCGAGGGCGTAAACACTGTCTGGGGTGGAAAACTCGTGGATGGCTCGGAAGTCGTCCTTGTCGAACCACCCTGCCGGCTCAAAGCCGCAGCGTTCCAGCAGCGTGTAGGTGACGCTGATGGCGGCGGCAGACTTGAAC
>DXUR01000844.1 GCA_019417795.1 Clostridiales bacterium
TTTGAATCCTAAATTACTGATCGTTGATGATGAACGCGGTATTGTTGATATGATACAGAGTTATTTTCAAACACAATATGATATTCTGACTGCTTATAGCGGACAAGAAGCGCTCAAAAAAGTAGCCTGCAAACCAGATTTAATTTTATTGGACATCAATATGCCGGGAATGGATGGTCTGACTGTATGCCAGCAGATACGGGAACACATTGCCTGTCCCATTCTTTTTTTGACTGCTCGTATTGAATCCAGCGATAAGATCATTGGATTTCAGGCTGGGGCGGATGATTATATCGTCAAGCCCTTTGATTTGGATGAATTGGGGGCGCGTATTGCCGCACATCTGCGCCGGGAGCAGCGACGCCAAAATAATTCGGCAGTGCGCTTCTTTGGTGAATTGATACTGGATTATTCCGCCCGAACAGTTACAATCAATAATCTGAACATCCCGCTATCTAAGAGGGAGTTTGAGATTGTAGAACTTTTATCCCTCAATGCAGGACAGGTTTTTGACCGCGAGCGAATTTATGAGCTTGTGTGGGGCTTGGATGGGGACGGAAACAGCGATACAATTATGGAGCACATTCGGAAAATACGCGCTAAATTTGCAGCACATACATTGCACAATTACATTGAAACGGTTTGGGGGTGTGGTTATCGGTGGAACGCCTAAAAAATATGGGACTAAAGAAATCTTTCCTGCTATTATCCCTCTCCTGTTTGGCAGCGGCATTTCTCCTGCTTGGGGCAGTTATCTTCCTTTGCCGAGGCATTGAAAACCATTATCCTTTAGGCGGTGTAGAAATCTTGTCGGATGGCTCTGTTGTACCTCTGCCGTCTCCTACGGTGTCACAACAGCGTATTTTAGCTACCCTAAACATTGTGCAGACGGTTTCCTGTATTCTTTTTCCAGTAGGCGGATTGATTGTTTCAGTCTTTCTTTTTTATTATCTCAAATTGAAACAGCCTATTTCCTGCCTGCAAAATGGCATTATGCGGATTCAGAATAATGATCTGGATTTTTCGCTGCCGATTTTGTCTAACGATGAAATGGGACAACTATGTGCTGCCTTTGAAGAAATGCGGAGTGAACTTCTGAAATCGAATCGGCTGTTGTGGCAACAGGCCGAGGAACGCAAACGGCTCAATGCCGCATTTTCCCATGATCTGCGTAACCCGATTACGGTATTAAAAGGAAGTGTAAAACTTTTGCGGCAAGGTATTCAGGACGAACAGACCATAGACCGGCTGGAAAGTTACACTTTACGGATCGAGCAGTATGTAGAAGCTATGAGCAGTGTTCAAAAGTTGGAACAACTCTCTGTTAAGCCAAAAGAAATCAGACTATCAGTTTTGCAGAGTGAATTGCAGGAAACAGCACGACTGTTAGCGCTATCCCAAAAAGTTTCTGTTTTAGTACCATCAGATGGAACAGTTTGTATAGATCACGGGCTATTTCTTACCGTAGCGGAAAATCTGATTGGAAATGCGGCGCGATTTGCAGAAAAAGCAATCTCTATTCAAATAACGCTGCAAAATGATTCTATGACCTTGAATGTAGAAGATGATGGTGCTGGTTATCCGCTGTCTCTCATGCAGAATGGGCCAACCCCCTTTGAAACGACAAGTAGTAATTCCTCACATTTCGGAATGGGGCTTTACAGCAGCAGAATTTTATGTGAAAAACATGGTGGCCGATTGATTTTGGAAAATCGGGCCAGGGGCGGTGCATCCGCAACGGCTATTTTTCATTTCGTGTAATCTTTGAGCGATTTTTGAGATTTATCATTTACACTCTCCTTATACCACAAATAAGGAGAG
>DXUR01000845.1 GCA_019417795.1 Clostridiales bacterium
ACGAGACACTGGAGGAGAGCGATGCCATCAATAAGTACAGGGCATATTACGAAACCTATCGGCCGGATTACAGTGGTGACGGCTCCTATTCCGGAGATGTTGAGTATGGCACCGATTACGATAATCAAATCGACATTTCTCACTTTGTCGAACCCGGCACGAAAAATAACCTCGACCTCGCCGCCTATGCGGTACAGGCATGGGAGAATAACTGGGGCTATGTGTGGGGTACCTACGGCAATGTTCTGACACCCTCGCTGTTTGCGTATAAAAAGCAGCAATACCCGGATGGCGTGGGCAATCACGCTGATTTTATTGAAAGCCACTGGCTCGGCCGCCGTACCGCCGACTGTATCGGACTCATCAAGGGTTATGGCTGGCTGGATACCGAAAGCCTGACCATTGGCTATGCAAGGAATGGAATGCCGGACTACGGTGCCGATCAGATGTATCAGGCTTGCAAGAAGGCGGGGACGCTGAACGTGGATTATGGCACCATGTCCGCTATGCCGGAGATCCCCGGTCTCATGCTCTGGAAGAGCGGACACGCGGGCGTCTACATTGGCGGAGGGTACGCCATAGAAGCTATGGGAACGCGAAAAGGCGTTGTGAAAACAAAGGTCAGCGGCCGCGGCTGGCAGGGCTGGGGGAAGCTCCCCTATATCAATTATCGGGAGGGAACTTGATGGCAGCATCGACATATCTGCGGGTGATACGTCTGAAATGCGGCGTATCACTCCTTGAACTGGAACGGCACAGCAGCTTCAGCAATCAATATTTAAGCGCGCTGGAGTTGGGAAATATCAAGCGCACAGAGAGAAATGAGCGGCTTCTTCGCTGCGCGATGGAGGAGGTTATTGCTTCTCGTGAACGGACGGTTGACGAGCTGAGGCGAATGCTGCTGCAATATCAGGGCCGACTATTAGAAACTGTGGAGGCGGATACGGATGAATTATGAGGTCTACCACATTCCTACAAACTTTACGGACGCGGGGCGCGTTATGGGTCTCTTTGAGCTTCGGAATCTGGTTGAGGCCGTGATCCTGACGGTCCCAGTTTTGTATCTTTGCATCGCCTTCCTTCCCTTTGACCTGAGCACGAAGATTATGGTGACGCTGGTGATTGTTGTACCCATTGGAGGGTTTGGACTGATTGGCATCAATGATGACAGCCTGACGCGATGGGTGAAGGATTGGTGGCGGTGGAGGAAAAAACGCAGAATCATACAATTTCGAGGGGAGAATAAACTATGGACCTGAAAAAGCTGATTTTTGGCGAGGGAGTAAGAACCGGCGGCAGCGGCGCGTACCGGGACAGTATTCAGGCGTGGCTCCCGGTCAAAAATATCATTGGCGGCGTTATCATCACAAAGGACAATCGTTTTGTGAAGATCTTGGAGGTGCTACCGGTCAACATCTATTTGAAATCACCCAATGACCGGCAGAATATTGTTTCCTCTTTTGCTGCCTACCTTAAAATCGCGCCGAATGATTTACAAATGGTGGCACGCACGCTGCCGGCGGATACACAGGCGTATGTGGAGCAGATGCGGCGTTACGCGGAACAAGAGAATAACGAAGCGTGTCTGGAGATGATCGAGGACAATATTCAGGAAATCGGCTATGGTGTTGCAAGTGACGCCATGCGGCATCGCTTTTTCCTTGTGTTTCAGTATGAAGCCGGAATGCGGGCAAAGCACAACACCGCCAAAGCGATCGTTCAGCGGCTCAATGAGGAAGCTGATACTGCCCGACGGTATCTTGACGCCTGTGAGTTGGAGGTGCTGGAGCCGCGGTACAGCGACCTGTCTCTTATACAC
>DXUR01000846.1 GCA_019417795.1 Clostridiales bacterium
TTCCTGAAGTACGCAACTGGTCCGATTTCAGAGCCGCGCACCTGCTGATCCTTGTAAATTGCGGAGATCCAGAGATCCAGAAGGACATCCATCTCAGATGCACGACCTGCGGAAATCAATTCTGTGGCTGTTGAAACAGGGATGAAGAAAAAGCCAGAATCTTTTTGGCAGGGGCAGTTATAATCGAGCGCGGTGTTGTTGCGCCGCCAGTCTATAATGGAGAACTTTACAATATGCCCGCGGCCAAGGCGGGTAAATGTAATGAGCTGCCGATCCTGCAAGGATTTTAGGATCGCAAATGCCTGATAATGGAAACGCACGCGAAACCATTCCGTAATGTCGGCGATGGAGCAGATCCATTCGCCCGGATACACCGTGTATGAGATCCCGTCTATGCGCCGATAAGAGGTTCTGAAGTTGGCATAGGAGCAAAGAACGACATAATAAAAAAGACCGGAGCATCCGCCTGTGCGAATGCTCCGGTTTGCAATCAGAGTTTGTATAAATTCTCGATAGATTCGGCATCGTGGATAATCTACGATTTGCCTGAGTTCAAGTTGATAGTCTGCCATGGGTGGCCTCCTTCTTGACAAAACTTAGTAGGTCATTGCTAAAGGCATACACTTTTGCATACATAAAGCGGTGCCCGTTTTCGCCATTATATTAGGCTGTGGTTTTGAACACGCATAGGGAAATTCGGTCTAATTTTTTGCTAATGACCTGCTAATTTTCTGCTAATGACCAATCTGGTTATAAAATGCTCTGCAAGTTGATTATATTGCACAATAGGAAATGGGGATGATAGCCGAAACGAGGGCGAAATGCACAGTGATATATGTGAGGACATCGCAGGCAATTCGACAAACATATCTCCTAAGCGGATGCTCTTAGGTTCGATTACACGAAATGATGCCATAATTTTAATAGAATTCTCCCTCAAACCGTTCCGTAGTCTTACGGCGATTTGCATCCAGTGTGTGACCATAGATCTCCGTTATCATATCTGCTTGAGAGTGGCCTGAATCACCCTGGACTGCTTTAATGTCCTCGCCTGTCAGAACCAGCTTATAGGTGATACTGCTGTGGCGTAAACTGTGGAAGGTCACTTTCGGGAGATTGCACTTCGCCAGAAGTTTTTGAAAATGATTCGTAAGAACACCGCCTTGCAGTGGCCGGTTATCTTCATAAGTGAAAATCAACCTTGGCAATTCACCGATGGCTGATTTTTTCTACTCATTTTGCCATTCAAACAGGGAGCGCTTTAACGATGGTGGAAAATAGACGATGCGATTGCTTGATTCTGTTTTAGGCGATTTTAGAACGAGTGCTGTTCTGCTGCACGTGTCAGTCGGGAATATGCGTAAAACATCTCCTGGTACTGCTCGACCATATATTTCCGGTGCAGCGCATCTTTTTCCGTGCGAAAACTCTCCCACTTCTGTTTGCGGATGCCGTTTTCTTTTTTGTAGTAGACTACGCTGTAACTGTTGCCCCGCTAAACAATTGATGCCATTGTGGTTCCTCCTTCGTTTTTGATGTAAGAAATAAGAGTAACATCACTCAAATCGCGGCAAATTATGATTGATGAAATGAGTGATGTTTGATATAATAATATAAACAAGTTTTTACATGAGGTGTCAGGATGCGGAACAAAAAACCTCCTTTTGAAATCACAAATGCGATGATTGACCATGTTACAGAGATTGCTGAGCTAGTTGGACGGTTGACCTCTACGAATCAGCTTTCAGCCAACTCTACTTTGCGGCGCACCAATCGCATCCGGACAATTCATGGCTCGCTGGCCATCGAGCAGAAC
>DXUR01000847.1 GCA_019417795.1 Clostridiales bacterium
GGTTATTTTGTTGTCACGGGATCAGCAGTTTCATACCGACCCGGATGGCATTGGAAGGCAGACCGTTCAAGGCACGGATGTCCGCACAGCGATTGCCATCTCCCAGTTCAGTCACCGCAATCTTCCAGAGGTTGTCGCCGGGACGGACCTCATAGATCTTGCTGGCAGTGAACGCATAGGTGTCCGCGCTGTTCAGAACATACGCCACACCATCCTCCGATTCCGAGCACTTGATCTTCAGCCAGCCATCGCAGAACTGGATGATCTCCACAAGGGTGTTCTTCTTGTAGACCGCTACGATCTCCGCATCCAGACTGGGGTTTTTGCGGATATTCATGAGAGTCTTGAGCTTGCCATAGGCAATGGTGGCCGGAAGCTCCTCTGCGGTCGGGAACTCATTCTCGTCCACAGCGGACTCCTGATTCTTCTCCTCGTCAGACTTCTCCTTATCTGCTGGGGCATCTTCCTTGGGCTGTTCCTCGGTTTCCGGCCCTTTTTCCTCTGGCTCATCCTGTACCGGATGCTCCTCTTCTTCCTCTGCTCCGGTAACAAGCACAGCTTCCTCCGGGTAGATCACATTGCCGTCATTGTCGAACACACGACTGCCGGGATTCTCATCGCACTTGGCTTTTGCGTTCGCCAGCAAACGGTACGCGCCCAGCTGAGATGCCTCATCCTCCCAGACCTCACGCACACGGTAATAGCCAGTCGTCAGCTTTGCGGGATACTCTTTCTTACTCATAATGTTTGCCTCCTATAAAATTCAGAGAAAGGCTGTTACACCTCTCCCCATTGGTTACTCGTCCTTATTCTTTTCTTCCTTCAGCTGCGCCAGCATCTCCTTGAGCTTGTCCGGCACCGGCAGACCGATCACTGCTGCATTCTCCAAACAGCTCAAGCCCTCATTTGCCAGATAGAAGAACACCACTGCGGTACGGATGGCCGCGCCGTTCTGGAGGATCTGCGTGTCGATGATGTTGGCGATGCCAACCAGCACAAAGATGCACACCTTCTTGGCGATACCACGGAAGCCGACCGCAGAGGACAGTTCGTGCTTGATGGCTGCCGCCAGCACGCCGGTGAAGTAGTCGCAGACCACAAACACCACCAATGCATAAAGGAAGCCATCAAAGCCACCGAAGAACCAGCCCAGGAAACCACCCAGACCTGCGAACATCCACTCAATCTTGTCGATCACATTCTGCATAATCTTACCCTTTCCGCCCTTTTGGGCATAAAAATAGACGGTCGATGCCGCCTTGTGTAAAAACTTCTATAATGAACACCGTTTAACAGACAAATATAACCCCTGTCTGCCATTGACGATGGAGATTTACTTGCTGTCCTCGGTCAGCCATGCACGGATCTGGCAGTAGTAACCGTCTGCCCATGCCTGATATCCTCGTGCGGAAGGATGGATGCTGTTGGTCAGCGTCCGGCTCGTTTCCGTAAAGCGGTTCGTCACAGGCTTGTCTGCATACGGGAATGCCAGACGGCGGTCAGTACGCAGACCATGTGCAAAGCAGGTCACGTTCTTATGGTACTTGCCAGCATCAAATGCCTTGATCAGTGCGAGGTTCAGCGTATTAATGCTCATATGGAAAATGCCCATGCTTGCACCGCACTGGTAGGAGTAATCCGAGCCGGGACCACAAAGGCCAATACCGACCTTGCAGTTCGGGAAGCCGGTTTCCTTATCCAGCAGCGCATCAATGAACTGCTTTGCCTGGTCCACGAACTTCTGCACTTCTGCCTCGGTGCGGTACAGCGTACTGCCCTGAGACACATCATTGGTGCCAAGTGCAATCAGAAAGT
>DXUR01000848.1 GCA_019417795.1 Clostridiales bacterium
GAATGAAGCTCCGCAGGACGCACTACTCTCGACAGAGAGTATAGAAGTGCGCCCTTTAGTTCCTAAAGGGGTTTGCTCCGGCTTAATTTCTCGACAAACTGCAATTAGTCATTTCAGTAAGTATTTTCCGAGTCCTACCTGAATCAAATATAGGACAAGGATATGTGCTGGATAAAAAACATAGAAGAAGTATTTTAGCTTCAGTTTACCACGCTTTCCGTTGTATAGCAGAATAAGCAAGCAGGCAAGAAGCGTACATAAAGGCGGTTGATTCCCCGTTGTCCCCATGTAAGCCAAAAGGAACAGCAACACTTGATAGATTCGGTGATTACGGCAAATATAAAATGCTGATATGAATAAGATCCCCTGCATACCGTAGTCACAATGGATTCCTTCCGCAATGCCGGAAAAAAGCACTACACTGAGAACTTGCAGGACTGCTGATTTTATTCTATCCACCGGTAGGTCTGATTTACACGAAAATCTTTCAAGGCATACCAATGTCAATAAGCCTAAAAACAAGGTGAAAAATACATTTTGATACTTCAAGTAAAACGGAAATGTATCTTCCATTCGTGAATACGCACTAAAGAAACCTATGTCAAATGGAACTTCCGAAATAAGGGCAAATGCAAGCATCAACCCAATATAGCGTTTTTTACTTCTTGTGTGTTGGAATCCTTCTGCCAGCAAAAAACAGAATAGCGGAAAAGCAATCGTCCCAATGCTTTGCAAATCAAACCGTATGAAATAATCTATCTCTCGGAATCTCTCCCACGACATTTGCCCGTTATCTGCCATAGCCCCCCAGTAGTTTGATAGCAGCCATTGCAGCACAATTTTACATAGATGGTCAATAAGCATTGTCAGTACAGCAATAACCTTTAACGAATTTCCCGTGAGAAATTGAATGCGATTTATTTTCCTATCAATGCTCATAATGTAACCTCCTACCAACTTCCAATTTTACGATTTTTCGTATTCAAATTATACCATAAAACTCGTGAACAATTCTACCGCAACTTTGGAATATATGAGAAAAGTCCGAACAGTTTTCTGCCCGGACTTCCTCACTCAATCATAAATCAATTCTGCTTTCACAATCTCCTCTGCCTGTGCCTTGCAAGCGTTCATCTGCCGCACCCATTCCATTTGGTTTTCGGCTTTCAGTTGCTCGGTCACGCCGTTTTGCTCTGCCAGTGACCGCACGATCAGCTCCATGCGGTTTCGTGCCGCTTCGTCAATCTCGGCGCAATGCTCAAAGAGCTTGTCGGATAGCACCAGCTCATTGAACAGTATCGGACGGTGCATTTCCAGATACGCTTTGCGGAGTCTGCCGTAGTGCCCGAGGGGCTTGGTCTTGCGGATAACGATGTTCGGGATAAGATAATCGCCGTTCTGTGTGTAAGTGATATTCATGCTGTTTGTACTCCTTTCATCGGCTCTCTCTGCGGTAAACTGCTGACGGGAACGAACACTCCCTTTGCAATGTCCTCTGCACGAATGGCGGCTTTCTTGGCTTCGATTTCTGCCTTTTTCCGCTCCTTGATTTTATCCTCGTATCGCTTCTGCGCTCCGCTGGCTTTACGCTTCAAGTAGTTCTGATGAAGTCTGTCCTTGCGTTCCTCTCGCTTGCGGATTTCTTCTAATTCCTCCGGGGTCAGCTCCACTTCTCCAAACGCCGGGGGAACGAAACGCCCAACAAAATTGAAGTAAATCTCAACCTCCTGTGTGGTCTGTATACTGCCCTTGCGGTCACGCTCATGCACAAGGATTTTCTCGATAAACTCGTTGAGCATGGCAA
>DXUR01000849.1 GCA_019417795.1 Clostridiales bacterium
GGAGTGCGATTGCTGCTGCCGCTCACACGCCGGAAATTGGCACGGTGATTGATGACGCAATGCGCAGTATCGAGAAAGAAAACAAGCGCCTCAAAGATATTCTTCCTAAGAACTTCGCCCGTCCAGAGCTGGACAAGCGGCGTCTTGGTGAAGTGGTTGATCTCTTCACCAACATTCAGATGATCGAGCATGGAAGCAGTAAGGACATTCTTGGTCGGACATACGAATACTGTCTCTCCAAGTTTGCCGAGCAAGAAGGCAAACTTGCCGGTGAGTTCTATACTCCCTCTTGCGTTGTGCGTACCCTTGTTGAAGTGTTGCAGCCGTTTAATGGGCGTGTTTATGACCCGTGCTGCGGCTCTGGCGGTATGTTCGTTCAGTCTGCAAAGTTTATCGAAAACCACGGCGGCAACATCAACAAGATTTCCGTCTTCGGTCAGGACTCCAACCCGACCACATGGAAGATGGCGCAGATGAATCTTGCCATTCGCGGCATTGAAGCCGACCTCGGCAAGTTTAATGCGGACACGTTCTTTAACGACTGCCACCCTCAACTCAAGGCAGACTTCATTATGGCGAATCCTCCCTTCAATCTCTCCGGCTGGGGTGCGGATAAACTCGTTGATGATGTCCGTTGGCAGTATGGTACGCCTCCTGCTGGAAATGCAAACTTCGCGTGGTTGCAGCACATGATCTGGCATCTCGCCCCGAATGGGCGTATCGGTATGGTGCTTGCAAATGGTTCGCTTTCCTCGCAGTCTGGCGGTGAAGGCGAAATTCGCAAAAACATTATCAACGCTGACCTTGTGGACTGTATCGTCGCAATGCCGACGCAGCTCTTCTACACAACGCAGATTCCGGTATCGCTCTGGTTCCTTGCAAAGAACAAGAAGCAGAAAGGCAAAACGCTGTTCATTGACGCTCGGAAGCTCGGTACTATGGTCACACGAAAGTTGCGCGAACTGACGGATGAAGACATCAAGAAAATCGCCGACACTTATAATGCCTTCGTTGATGGAACACTCGAAGATGAAAAGGGCTTCTGTGCTGTTGTCACTACACAGGACATTGCAAAGCAGGATTACATTCTCACTCCAGGACGCTATGTTGGTATTGAGGAACAGGAAGATGACGGTGAGCCGTTTGAAGAGAAAATGGGACGTCTGACTTCTGAACTGTCCGAGCTTTTCACCAAGTCTCATGAGCTTGAAGCTCAGATCAAAGAACGACTGGGGGCGATTGGATATGACATATGAGTGGAATCATTCAACGATTAACGATGTGTGCGTTCTTGTCACAGACGGTTCTCATTCAAGCCCTAAAAGTGTAAATGACGGGAAGTATATGGTTTCCGTCAAGGATTTCACGGACTATGGTTTTGATTTCGCATCATGTCGGATGATTAGCAATGATGATTATGAAACACTCAAGAGAAACGGTTGCGTCCCCCAAATTGATGACATTCTGATAGGAAAAGATGGGGCGCGTTTCTTTGAAGATATAATAATCTATCGCCAAAGGGAAAAGCCAGCATTGCTCTCATCTATCGCTATTCTACGGTGCGATAAATCAAAGATACTGCCTGACTTCCTTTACTATGTCTTGCGTACACCATCATTTAGGCAGGACGTCAAAGACAACTATGGTTCCGGATCAGCAATTCCGCGTATTATTCTAAAGGACTTCAAGCGAATGATGGTTTCATATCCATCACTTGAAAAGCAACAGGCTATTATTTCTGTGCTGACTGCAATAGACAGTAAAATTCAAGCTAACACGGAGATAAACGATAATTTA
>DXUR01000085.1:0-2151 GCA_019417795.1 Clostridiales bacterium
AAGCAGATCTCCTGCTACGGCAACGACTCCTACGGCGGCATGTCCGGCCGTGACATCATGGCTCTGGCCTGCGGCCTCTATGAGAGCTGCGACTTCGGCTACATGCATGACCGCGTGCAGCAGTGCGAGTATCTGGCACAGGGCTTCTACAAGGCCAGCGTCAAGGGCGTCGTTCTCCCCGCCGGCGGCCACGCTGTGTACATCAACATGGATGAGTTCTTCGACGGCAAGCGCGATCATACCACCTTCGCCGGCACCGGCTTCTCTCTGGAGCTGATCCGCCGCTACGGTATCCGCGTGTCCGAGCTGGGCGACTTCTCCATGGAATATGACCTGAAGACTCCCGAGCAGCAGGCTGAGCTGGCCAACGTGGTTCGCTTCGCCATCGACCGCAGCCGCCTGACTCAGGAGCATCTGGACTATGTCATCGCCGCTGTCAAGGCGCTGTATGAGGACCGCGAGTCCATCCCCAACATGCGGATCGTCTGGGGCCACAAGCTGCCCATGCGTCACTTCCACGCCTTCCTGGAGCCCTACGCCAACGAGGAGAAGTAAGTCCGGGAAATACAATTAAATAAAAAGATTTCAGCGCAGCATTTCCAGCAAGTTCCTTTGTCTCAGTTTTCATCGCGCCCGGGCGCTTGAATAGGTTCCGTCCCGTTTGGGTGCGCCGCTTGCGGCCACCCATCGGGCGTGAGCCGATCTGAAAAGTGCCACATCCGATCATCACACCAATCTGTGTCTTTAGGAGGGCAAACTATGTCAGACAAACACGCAACTCTGGAAAATCGCGACGGTTTTCAAAGCAAATGGGGCTTTATTCTGGCCTGCATTGGCTCTGCCGTTGGTATGGGTAATATTTGGCGCTTCCCCATCATGGTGCAGCAGTTCGGGGGCATGACGTTCCTGATCCCCTACTTCCTGTTCGTACTTCTGATCGGTTCTACCGGTATCATTGAGGAATTCGCACTGGGCCGTTGGGCGCAGGGCGGCCCCGTGATCTCCTTCGGCAAGGCTACCGAGGAACGCACCGGTAATAAGCGGCTGGGCGAGGCCATCGGCGCGCTCCCCATCGTCGGCTCTATGATGCTGGCCATCGGCTACACCGTGGTCATGAGCTGGATCTTCAAGTACTGCTGGATGGGTATTTCCGGCAGCCTGTACGCTATGGGCACCGATATGGCGACCATCGGCGGCACCTTCGGCGGCACCGCTCCCGAGGCAGAGACTCTGGGCGAGGCCCTGAGCATGATGTTCAGCAACGGCATCTTCGGCATCGGCAATGGCGTATGGCTGATCGTGGGTCTGGTGGCCTCTCTGGCCATCATGGCATTCGGCGTGGGCAACGGCATTGAAAAGGCCAACAAGGTCATGATGCCCGCCCTGTTCTTCCTGTTCGTGGTCCTGGGCGTTTATATCTGCACCCTGCCCGGCGCCAGCGAGGGCTACAAGTACATCTTCACCCTCAAGCCCGAGGGCCTGCTGAATCCTCAGGTCTGGGTCTTCGCATTCGGTCAGGCATTCTTCTCCCTGTCTGTGGCGGGCAACGGCTCCGTGATCTACGGCTCCTATCTGCCTAAGGATGAGGATCTGCCTTCCTCTGCCCGCAACGTGGCTCTGTTCGACACCATCGCCGCTCTGCTGGCTGCCATCGTCATCATCCCTGCCATGGCAGTCGTCCTGGGTGACGGCATCATTGGGATGAAGGGCGGCCCCGGCCTGATGTTCGTCTACCTGGTCAACGTATTCAACGCCATGCCCGGCGGCCGGATCGTGGGTATGATCTTCTACATCTGCGTGCTGTTCGCGGGCGTCAGCTCCATCGTGAATCTGTATGAGGCTCCCGTGGCTTTCCTGCAGGAGAAGCTCCACACCAACCGTGTGCTGTCCGTGGTTATCATCGGCGCAGTGGGCGGCGTGATCGCCCTGTGCATCCAGCCCTGGACCTCTCAGTGGATGGACGTTGTCTCCATTTACATCTGCCCGCTGGGCGCTCTGCTGGCCGGTATCATGTTCTTCTGGGTCATGAAGAAGGACACCGCTCTGGCGGCTGTCCACGAGGGCCGCACCGTCGGCAAGAAGGACATCGGTGGCTGGTTCTATCCTCTGGGCAAGTGGGTGTATTGCGCAGCCTCTCTGGCGGCCCTGATC
>DXUR01000085.1:2251-9049 GCA_019417795.1 Clostridiales bacterium
GATTCAGGTATCATATATAGCAACTATTTGCAGGTCTCTTGTGAAATGCTTGCAAAAAAACGAATTGGAGGCATGTATGAAAAGATTGCTGAGCACACTGCTTGCCATGACCATGGCCCTGACCCTGGTTTCCTGCGGCAAGAGCAACCCCACCCCCAACACTGGCAGCAACAAAACCGAGACTCCTTCTGAGACCGCTGACACGAAAACCGAGGGTAACGTCCACATCGGCATCGTGACCGGCTCCGTTTCTCAGTCCGAGGACGACCGCCGCGGCGCCGAGGCTTTCCAGGCCCTGTACGGTGAGGATATGGTCAAGCTGGCCATCTATCCCGATAACTTCACCGAGGAGTTGGAGACCACCATCCAGACCATCGTGAACCTGGCTGATGACGCCGACATGAAGGCCATCATCGTCAACCAGTCCGTCCCCGGCACCACCGAGGCGTTCCGTAAGATCAAGGAGATCCGCCCCGACATCCTGTGCATCGCCGGCGAGGCCCATGAGGATCTGCTCGAGATCGGCTCCGCTGCCGACCTGGTGTGCAACAACGACTTCGTGGCCCGCGGCTATCTGATCATCCGCACCGCTCACGAGCTGGGCTGTGACACCTTCGTGCACATCTCCTTCCCCCGTCACCTGGCTTATGAGACCATGAGCCGTCGTATCGCGGTCATGAAGGCCGCCTGCGAGGAGTTCGGCATGAAGTTCGTTATGGAGACTGCTCCCGATCCCACCTCTGACGTCGGCGTGGCCGGCGCGCAGGCTTACATTCTGGAGAAGGTCCCCGAGTGGTCCAAGACCTACGGCGAGAAGGCCGCTTACTTCTGCACCAACGACGCTCACACTGAGCCTCTGCTCAAGCAGCTGCTGCAGTACGGCGGTTACTTCATCGAGGCCGACCTGCCCTCTCCTTTGATGGGCTATCCCGGCGCTCTGGGCATCGACTTGACCGCTGAGGCCGGCGACTTCCAGAAGATCCTGGCCAAGGTCGAGGACGCGATCTGCGAGGCCGGCGGCGCTGGCCGCTTCGGTACCTGGGCTTACTCCTACGGCTACACCACCACTGCCGGTCTGGCCCAGCACGCTCTGAATGTCATCAACGGCGAGAGCGAGCTGTGCGACATTGACGATATCGCCAAGGCTTACCACGAGTTCTCTCCCGAGGCTTCCTGGAACGGCTCCAACTACACCAACGCCACCAGCGGCGTCAAGGCCGACAACACCTTCTTGGTGTATCAGGACACCTACATCATGGGTGATCCCGGCTGGTTCATGGGCTCCACCGAAGTTGAGGTTCCCGAGAAGTATTTCACCGTGAAATAAGCAGCGTTTTTTCTCGCTCATTCAAAACTGGGGAGGAGGGGCGACCCTCCTCCCCTCTTATTAGGTAGGGTATCATTTATGGAAAGTAATACGGCTCCCCTGTTGGAGATGCGCGGCATCAAAAAAGACTTCTTCGGCAACCAGGTCCTGACGGACATCAACTTCACTCTGAAGGCCGGCGAGGTTCTGGGCCTGGCAGGCGAAAACGGCGCGGGTAAATCCACGCTGATGAAGATCCTGTTCGGTATGGACGTCATCCGGGAAACCGGCGGCTACGGCGGCGACGTCCTCATCAATGGTGAAAAAGTCACCTTTAATACGCCCTTTGACGCACTGGAGGCCGGTATCGGCATGGTGCATCAGGAGTTCTCTCTGATCCCCGGCTTTACTGCCACGGAAAACATTCTGCTCAATCGTGAGCCCCAAAAGAAGAACGTCATTTCCGAGGTGTTCGGTCCCCGACTGAATACGCTCGATTATAAAAAAATGAAAACCAAGGCCGCAGAGGCCATTGACAAGATGGGTGTGGAGATCGACCAGAACATGGTCATCAGCGACATGCCTGTTGGTCATAAGCAGTTCACCGAGATCGCTCGTGAGCTGAGCAAGGACCAGCTCAAGCTGCTGATCCTGGACGAGCCTACCGCCGTTCTGACGGAGAAGGAGGCCGCGGCTCTGCTGGACTCCATCCGGGGCATGGCGTCCCGTGGCATCGCTGTTATCTTCATCACCCACCGGCTTCAGGAAGTCCTGAACGTATGTGACAAGGTAGTCATCATGCGGGACGGCAAGGTAGTGAAGGACACGCCTGCCTCCGAGACCAGCGTGGATGAGATCACCAGGTGCATGGTGGGACGCAGCGTGGACCTCAGTGCGGTCCGGGAGGTTCTGGATTGTTCTGACGCCCGGACGATCATGTCCATCCGTAAGCTGTGGGTGGATATGCCCGGCGAGATCGTCCGGAATGTGAATCTGGATGTCAAGGAGGGCGAGATCCTCGGTATCGGCGGCTTGGCAGGTCAGGGCAAGCTGGGTATTCCCAACGGCGTCATGGGCCTGTATGAGGCCGGCGGCACCGTGGAATTTGACGGCAAGCCCATTCCCCTGAACAATCCCCGGAAGTGCCTGGACGCGCAGCTTGCCTTCGTGTCTGAGGACCGCCGTGGCGTGGGCCTGCTGCTGGACGAGACGCTGGAATGGAACGTTGCCTTCCCGGCTATGCAGATCCAGAACAAGTTCCTGAAAAAATACGGTCCTATCACCTGGCGCGATACCAAGGCGATCCATGATGTGACGCAGAAGTATATCGACGAGCTGAAGATCAAGTGCACCAGCTCCAAGCAGAAGGCCAGAGAGCTTTCCGGCGGCAACCAGCAGAAAGTGTGCCTGGCCAAGGCCTTTGCCCTGCAGCCCCGGTTCCTGTTCGTTTCGGAGCCTACCCGCGGTATCGACGTGGGCGCAAAGGCACTGGTGCTGGACGCGCTGAAGAAATTTAACCGTGAAAACGGCGTTACCGTGGTGATGATCTCCTCTGAGCTGGAGGAGCTGCGCACCACCTGCGACCGGATCGCCATTGTCTCTGGCGGCAGGATCGTCGGCATCCTCCCGGCCACCGAATCCTCCGAGACGTTCGGCGCGCTGATGGTCAGCCAGGTCAAATAAGGAGGAAGTATGGATAACACGACAAATACGCTTGCGGAGCAGAGCAAGCTGCGGCGGCTCGTCAACAGCTATGGCGTGCCCCGCCTGATCATCACCGGCTTTTTGCTGCTGATGTTCATTCTGGCGCCGGTGGCCGGCGTGGACTTTGCCACGCAGATCACCAACGTCATCAACCGCTTCAGCTGGAACGCCATTATGGTGCTGGCCATGGTCCCCATGATCCACTCCGGCTGCGGCCTGAACTTCGGCCTGCCTCTGGGCATCATCTCCGGCCTGCTGGGTGCGACTCTTTCCATTGAATTCGGGTTCACCGGCGGCATGAGCTTCCTGATGGCCATTGTCATCGCCACGCCTTTTGCACTGGTGCTGGGCGGCGGCTACGGCTGGATGCTCAATAAGATCAAGGGCGGCGAAATGATGGTCGCTACCTATGTGGGCTTTTCCTCCGTGTCCTTTATGTGCATGATGTGGCTGCTGCTGCCCTACAAGAGCCCAACGATGGTTTGGGGCTTTGCCGGTAAGGGTCTGCGTACCACCATCTCTCTGGAGGGCTTTTACGATCAGTTCCTGGCAAAGTTTTTGCAGATCGACCTGAACCGGTTCGGCATCAATCTGGTAATCCCCACCGGCAGCCTGCTGTTCTTCGCTCTGCTGGCATTCCTGATGTGGGTCTTCCTGCACACTAAGACCGGTACCGCCATGACTGCTGTGGGCTCCAACCCCACCTTCGCCAAGGCTGCCGGTATCAGCGTGGACAAGACCCGCCTGCTGTCTGTGGTGCTTTCCACTTGGCTGGGCGCTGTGGGCATCCTGCTGTATGAGCAGGGCTTCGGCTTTGTACAGATCTATATGGCGCCCCTGAACATGGCGTTCCCCGCCGTGGCGGCTATTCTGATCGGCGGCGCCAGCGTGAACAAGGCCAGCATTACCAACGTTATCATCGGCACGATCCTTTATCAGGGCCTTGTCACCATGACACCCACCGTGATGAACGCCATCGTGCACCTGGACATCAGCGAGGTCATCCGGATCATCGTCTCTAACGGCATGATCGTTTACGCTCTGACCCGTAAGACGGAAGGAGGGAAATGAGCATGAAAAAGACGAATGTACCCGGCAGCCAGAGCTTCGGGCAGAAGCTTTTGCAGTTCATCCGCAACAACACCGTCCCCATTATGTTCATCCTGATCTGCGCGTACTGTATTCCGCAGGCGGGCTTTTCCTGGTCCTACCTCTTGAATGAGGTCATGACCCGTCTGGGCCGTAACGCATTCTTGATCCTGAGCCTGCTGATCCCTGTTATGGCAGGCATGGGTATGAACTTTGGTATGACGCTGGGCGCCATGGCCGGCGAGATCGGGCTGATCTTCGCCGCTGACTGGCAGGTTTGGGGCATCCCCGGCATGATCCTGGCCGCCATCGTTTCCATCCCCATTTCTGTGGCATTGGGCGTGATGATCGGCAAGATCCTGAACCGCTCCAAAGGCCGGGAGATGATCACCAGCTATATGATCTCCTTTACCATGAACGGCGTGTACCAGTTTGTGGTGCTGTTCATGATGGGCCCCATCATTCCCATCGTTCATGATTCCCTGAAGCTTCCCCGCGGCTACGGCATCCGCAACACCGTGAGCCTGCTGAGCATGCGTCAGAGCCTGGACAACCTGCTGGCTGTTCAGGTGGGCGGCGTGAAGATCCCTGTACTGACCCTGCTGATCATCGGTCTGGCCTGCCTGTTCATCGTTTGGTTCCGCAAGACCAAGCTGGGCCAGGATATGCGGGCTGTGGGTCAGGATATGGAAGTGGCCCGGGATGCCGGTATCAATGTGGAGCGCACCCGCGTGATCTCCATGGTGATCTCCACGGTGTTCGCCGGCTTCGGCATGATCATCTATCTGCAGAACGTAGGTAACTTCCCCACCTATACAGCTCATACCCAGATCGGTATGTTCGCCATCGCGGCTCTGCTGGTGGGCGGTGCCTCTGTGGATAGGGCGAGCATCGGCAACGTATTTTTGGGCGTGATCCTGTTCCACACCATGTTCATTGTGGCACCCAAGACCGGTGCTGCCATTACCGGCGACTCCATGATCGGCGAGTATTTCCGCGTGTTTGTGTCCTATGCGGTCATTACGCTGGCTCTGGTCATGTATGAGTCCAAGAAGCGCAAGAACAAGAGCCTGGCAGGCCAGCAGTTGGCTGCCGAGCAGGCTGCGGAAGAGGAGGCATCGAAATGAAAGCAAAGCGGAGACTTCTCTTTCAAATCTTAGCGGTGGTCCTGCTGGTGGCGATCGGCTATACCATGACCATCATTGGCCGTGGGCATACGATCTATCTGGACAGCAAGACCCTGGAATATGACGGCCAGACCTATAAGCCCGCCTATAAGACGGTGGTGTATGTGGATGGTCAGCAGGTAGCCAAGCTCTATGACAAGGAGCGCGGCGTTGCTACCTGCATCGGCCAGACGCTGACCGTGACGCTGGAGATCACCCAGCAGAAGGGCGGAACGGAAGAGGTTTACGCCTATAACATCCCCGTTCCCCGGAAGATGGACAATGTGATCATCAACCTGCCCGGTTTCCTGGCGGGACTCCCCGAAGAGGCGTACCTCAGCGAGTTTATCCCCTCTCCGGACGAGGTGGCGGCAGACGAGACCGATGTTCCCTCCGACGATGATTTCGGCATGGAGGATATGGGCATGGGCGACGAGTCCGCAGCTCAGTAAATCGGCTGAGAACGGCCAAACCAAAATCCAAAATAGAACGGCAGCCCTCACGATTCATCGTGAGGGCTGCGTTTTTGCATATAATACCCACATATACGGCAAGAAGCAGCTGGTACGGTGGAAGGAGAGGCGTGGGCAATATAGGAGAGCCTCTGCACTCCGGGGAGCGGGAAGCGAAGCACCTATGCTGACCGGTCCGACTATGCCACGTTTTTGCATTTCCGACAGCGCTAAGCCCGGTGTATTCAAGGGGGGATTGGGTGTAGGGTGCAATCAAACGTAGGAAGAGATCGTAAAATCCGTCCCATCGGCTAAGGCCGATGGGACGGATTGTTATCTGATATGGAAACCGATCAGGCGTTGTTAAGCTGCTTCTGGAGCCAATCCTTGCCTTCCACGAAGCGGGAGACGATGTAGCTGACCACATAGTCGCCGGCGGAGTTGATCATGGTAGCGGGAGGGTCCACCAGATTGCCGATAGCCACCAGAATGGGGAAGGCCAGTTCCATCTGCGTGGGGAAGAAGATGGAGCAGATGATGTACTCGCCGATGTAGCCGCCGCCGGGAACGCCGCTCATACCAACAGAGGACAGGACGGCCACCAGAACGATGAAGGGCAGACGGGACCAGGAGAGCTGCTCGCCGAACACGCCCAGCACGAAGGCAATCTTCAGCACGCAGGAGAAGCAGGAGCCATCCATGTGCATGGTAGCGCCCAGGGGCAGCACCATACCGGCGATATCCTTGCTGACACCGGTCTCTACGGCTTCCTCCATGTTGGTGGGGATGGTTGCCACGGAGGAGCAGGTGCCCAGAGAAACAACGGCAGGGCGGGCAATGTGCTTGAACATGATGCCCACGGCACCCTTGCCGCCGCCGAACCACGCGAACAGGGGGAAGGCCGTGAAGATATAGATGAAGCACAGGGGATAGTAGACCAGCAGGGCGCGGCCGTAGCCCTTGGCGACCTCAGAGCCGTAGGTGGCTACCAGATCAGCGAAGATGGCGAAGAACGCGATAGGGGCATAGTAGGTGATGATCTGGACGAACTTCATCATCACGTCGGAAAGGCCGGCCAGCC
>DXUR01000850.1:0-561 GCA_019417795.1 Clostridiales bacterium
GTCCACGGTGTCATACTTGTGGTTGGAAGTGGCCTCAAAAATCGGGGTCAAATACAGGGCGTTTACTCCCAATTCTTCCAAATAGGAAAGCTTTTGGGTAATACCCGGCAAATCTCCGCCCATAAAAATCTGTCTGTCCGGCGCGGTGCCCCAAGGCGCCACATTCTCCGGAGAAAGCTTAGGGTTTCCGTTGCAAAAGCGCTCCGGAAAAATCTGATAGAACACCGCACTGTTGACCCAAGATGGCTTTTTATGGATGTCAATGCGGTTGATAAACGGAAAATGGAAGTTAACAAAGGCTGAAGATTCATCCTCGTCTATGTTGACCAGTTCCGGCTTTGCGAAACCGCTGTCCCCATACAGCCACTGTTCGTCCCCCTTTTCCAAAAGGAAGTAGTAGGCAACGCGAGGGTCATCTACCGGATACACATAAGAATAGTAATCAAACAGCTCGTCTGAACCTTCCACCTCCATGGGAACTTCCTTGCGGGTATGCCAGAGGTATTTATTTCCAATAACCAAAGTCACTCGGTCCAAATCGCCCTTCCCTGCACGCAAACG
>DXUR01000850.1:571-1794 GCA_019417795.1 Clostridiales bacterium
CAAACGAACCTTGAACTTTTCATAGGAAATGGGAAACGCATAATTGCTGACCGGATTGTGAAATATTGCCTCTCGGTTCATGGAATCACTCCTTTACAACAGAATTTTAATCTGATCGGATTCTGCCAGCCGCGTGAACACACAGTCATTTCCGAAGGTACGCTCCGGCAGCAAGATCATCACATTGACGCTCTGGGAATCCACGACAAACTGGCGGCCGTGAAGCACCCCGGGATTCAGCCGGACAAAGGTACCCCGGGGAACGCGGAACGCCTCAATGGACGCAGGATTCACCTGAAAACCGGAAGGTCCCACAAATATATCAATGTCACCGTCCAGAGGAAGAATTCCCTCGCTGGTAAATCCATGGTATTCGACACCGGTGATGATTCTCTCACACCGGGACACCCGTGCCACGCATACCGAGGCCTGCATTCTTTCATCTAAACGGAGTGTCGTCAGGTCCGGGATGAAGATATTATCCGCTCCGGCCATAGCATCCATCTGCTTGATATGGAGCAAATCCACAAAATCTCCATAGGGACGAAACGACTCCCGATCCAACGGTTTTGAAACAATCTCTCTCATGGCAATTTTTCCTTTCTAAGATTACAGGCTATACACGCCCTGTTCGTCCGCATCATCAAAAATCATTCCCAGATAACGGGCGGCTTCCCGCAGCACCTTTTTGTAGTTTCCGTAAATTCCACCCACATGATGGATATAAGGCCCAAACATCAGCTTCTCTTCCCACATCTTCCAGTTGTTCGTTTCGAACCACACATAGGTTCCGTTGGTTTCGGGTCCGTCTACCCCTTTGCCCTCACCGCCAAACAGATAGTACTTTCCGTCCATATCGTCGAAACGGCATACCGTAATGGGGCCCTTTTTCAGTTCAAACCGTTCCTGTCCCTGGACAAGTCGAGCAACACTGGAAGAATCCTTCAAGGAATACGGGAAGGGACCGCAATGCCACAGCAGCTCCGCGTTGTCGTTCTGCGGATGGCGAATGGTCAAATCCGCAAGGAAACAGGCCTCCTTGCCCAAGGTGACCGCCTGCAACATCGCCATGGTCACCGCTCCGTTGACATCCGTCTCACAGGAAACCGGCAATCCTTCATCAGACAGCTCGCCCAAAGCCATGCAGACGGGTGCGCCTAAAATTGTAACCGCGCTCCAACACTCCATTGCTCCGGCTGCACAGTGCTTTTCCTCCATCAGAT
>DXUR01000851.1:0-642 GCA_019417795.1 Clostridiales bacterium
AAATCTGGCTGGCTGAGAATACCCAGCCAGGATGACGAGCCAGATATGTAAGGACAGCAAACTCATGGTGAGTCAGAGTAACAAGTTGACCGCTGCAGGACACTGTCTGCTCCTTCAGCCGGATTTCCAGATTTGTAAAAGAAAGAATGTTGCAAGGGAGAGGAGGCGCAATATGGTTAAGCTCCGGCTCGTTTGCGATAGTTTCCATAATTTTATTGAGTATATGTTCTTCGTGGTCAGTGACGGATAATATTAAAATTTTGCCCATATTGTTCGCCTCCTTTGCTTGGGGTAAATGCGGAAAACTGCTGCGCCAGTGGCCGCCAACAGTACCAGAATCAGCACAGCAAATAGACAAAAGCTCCTTTATCCACCTGCTTTCACTGATAAGGTCATTCTAAAACCTAAATGTCCACGAAATATTAGAAAGTTCGGGCATTTCAAAAAATAGTGTTCTACTCAACCGTTTCAATCGAATCCACAATATTCATTTTTGAAATTTTCCGTAGTGGAATTGCTGTTGCCAGCAAGCAAGCTCCTACTGCCAAGAGGGTTGCTTCAAGAATGGGCATGACAGGGATTGCAACAAGCTGGATAGTGTCGCTCGTGGCCGCCTCAATGAAGATCGTACAAACATATCCC
>DXUR01000851.1:652-1782 GCA_019417795.1 Clostridiales bacterium
GTACGCTTCCGATCACAGAGGCAATGACTCCGTAATATGCACCTTCCCAAAGAAAAGTTTTATAAAGGCTACCGGAGCTCATTCCAATGGCCCGCTGCATACCGATTTCTGTTACTCTGGTGTGAATATTTGTGTAAACGGTATTGATGATATTAAGAATACCGATCAGGCCAACGAAAAGGATCAGCCCCCATGCCAGCATTTGAATCTGTGCAAAGCTCTCTTTCAGTTGCTGGTCGCTTTCTTCATACGACAAAAATGTTGTCCCCGGCGTCCTATCACAAAATGCCTCGATAAATGTATCAAAAATTTCCCTGTCTGCGCCCTCGTTCAGCGTAGGCAAAAACTCTGAATAGGTATCTTTTCCCGTCAGGCGTTCATAGATAGCATCATCAACGATCACCTGAACACCATTTGTGAAACCGCCATTTCCAATACCAAGATAACCGTCATAGCCATCCAAGGTTTTCAAAACATTCAGCTCCATTCCCGCAACACAGATGTTTTCTCCGGCCTCTATATTTGTAAATTCAAGAACATCTTTGCCGTAGCTTATGGGAATAGGATTCCTTACTATACAGGCGTCCCCTGATTTCAGTTGTCCAAGCTGTTCTTCTGGTAATTGATCCCCCATAAAATAATCCCAATATTCATCGTTCAATCCGACAACCTGAAAAGTTTCACCGGGTTTCAGTTGAAATTCAAGACTGATTTCATCGAGCAGCCCATTTTCATTTTGTTCGTAAAGCGAAAATTGTATGGCGGCTACACTTTGCACAGCTTCATTTTTCCGCAAAGTGTTCAGATCATCTGTGGTAAATCCAACACTTTCATTTGTGATCTGATAATCTCCTAAATGGTTATCTTGCAGTGCGCTTGCAGCGTTCAGGAGAGAGGAAAACCCTTGCAGCGCTATAAAAACCGTGATACTCATAACAAGGGACAAAATTGTAATTGCAGTACGGCCTTTATTTCTCTTTAAGTTCAGACGGGCATAGTATGCTTCAAAATTATGGATTTTCTTTGTTTTACGCTTTCTGCGTCGAATTTTCAGATTTGTTCCAGACATCGCCATAATAGGGGATACCCTTGCGGCTGATCTGGCTGCTGGTAATGCTGTCTCTTATACA
>DXUR01000852.1 GCA_019417795.1 Clostridiales bacterium
CGCCTGTCCAAAAGGCGCTGCCGGGAAAGCCGGGATACCTCTTCCGGCTCACGCTCGGACTGCATCCCGACATTGGCGATGCGCGCACGGTGACACTGGATCTTCCCGCAGCAGAGGCAGAGCTGCTGGACGCACAGGAACAACTCGGCGTGGAGGGCTGGGAGGGCGTCACGGTCATTGATTATGACGGGATCATCCCCTATGCGGCGGACTTCACCGACCTGCCCATGGAGCTGGAGGAATTTAACGCCTTCACCAAGGCCGCGCGGGACATTCCGAGATCCGAGGTGCCAAAGCTGAAGGCTCTGTTGGAGCAGTTCGAGGTACGGGACATCGAAACCGCCCTGTTCTTGACGGAGCATCTGGCGGACTACGTCCTCACGCCGGACTTGAGTTCCCCGCAGGAAACAGCCATTGACCACCTACGCTTCATGACGGATGACCATTCGGCGGAGCTGCTGCTCTCCCATGTGAACCTCTACGCCTACGGCTGCGACCTCATCAGAGAGGACAACGCAGTGCTTTCACCCTACGGCCTGCTGCACCGCGCGGACTATCAGCCCATGCTGTCACCAATGCAGGAAACACAGAAAATGGAGATGAAGATGAAATAACACCGTTTTGACCCGTGAAACGGGCAAGAAACTTTCAGTACTCCCCTTCCCGGCATCGCATCGCGGCATAGGTGATGAGATCCTCCGGCGTGAGGACGTTTCCATCACAGGGGATCTCACCCCAGATTTTCCGTACAGCAGGGTCAGGGCTACACATTGCCATCGCCATAGCCAGACGGATCTCCCTGCGCACCTCTTCCACGGTGGTATGGTGTCTGCGGGCTACTTCCAGCAGAGCTGCTTCGGCACGAACATTCATTTGTTTCATATTGTTCACTCCTTGCTTTTTAGAACGGTTATCGTTCCTATGGAACTACAATACCACAGGAGTCTACGGGAAATATGTCGAACGCAGTCGAAAAAAACAGAGGTCTGCAAAAAGCAAACCTCTGTCGTAGTGTTACTGGAATTCAGTGATCAATGCGTCCAGCACATTCATCACCTTACGCTGCCCATCCGGGGAAAGTGTTTTCAAACGCTCGGAGAGCTCCGTGGCTCGGAGCATCGTCGCCGCGTTCAAGCTGTCCTGAAGAAGCTCGTCTGTCCCAACATTGAGCACGTTGGCAATGGCAACCAGCTTTTCCAGCTTTGGCGGCTTCACGCCCCGCTCTACAACGCTCACATGATCCACGCTGTAATCCACAGCGGCAGCAAGATCTTCCTGCGTCATGCCGACTCGCTCACGAGCGGCCTTGATCCGTTTACCCAATGCGACCTGATCCATACGCAATCTCCTTTTGAACGGTATCCGTTCTTAAATTATATGGGAGATGGCGTTTGTTTCACAGGAGCACACGGGGCGATTGCCGTTCCGCAAGAACGGAACATTCAGAAAAACAATCACACTTAGGGGCCGTATTCCCGGATGGGGAAAGCGGCCCCTTCTTTTTTGCGCATTGTCCCTTCCTCCGGGAGTACAGTCCCGGAAAGGAAATCACAATGCAAAACGAAAAAATTCTGGCATATCTCGAAGGTTCCTGTTTAGGAAAAGCGAACCGCGCCAGCGGAACGGAGCTGGAGCGGACCCTCCATATCAGTGGGACTTGCCTGCGAAAGCAGGTCAACCGGCTGCGGTGCAAGGAGCACCCCATTGCCAGTGACCGCAGCGGCTACTTCTATGCCACCAATGCCGGCGAGGTCTATGACACCATCCGCCAGCTGAAGC
>DXUR01000853.1 GCA_019417795.1 Clostridiales bacterium
GCATATAACAGTTCTCCTTTCAGATTGTACTTCTGTATGTATCATACCATCAAAGCCATCTGTTTCGTTATAACGATTTTGTCCCATTTTCTGAGTTTTTTTGCCATCAGAGCATGGCAAAATTTTTATAGAAACTGTGCGAAAAACTTCATTGCTTACATCTTCCGCTTTCTTTACAATGAAAGAGCATGATAGCCGCTCTCCATTGTGCGGCACTATTAAGAAGGGAGACTTTTTTATGATCGTTAAAGTCGGCGTTATCGGAATCGGTACCGTTTCTCAGCTGATGCACCTGCCCATTCTCAGCGGGCTACATGAGCAGTATCAGATTACTGCCGTGTCCGATATTTCCCCCACTCAGCTTGCGTTTATCGCGAAAAAGTACAACGCAACACCCTATACCGACCCCTATGAGTTGGTAAAAGATCCCAATGTGGATGCCGTATTTGTCTGCTCCCCCGATCAGTACCATGCCGCATATGCTCTGGCCGCTATGGAGGCCGGGAAACATGTGTTTGTGGAAAAACCTGTTACCCTCTGCATGGAGGATCTGGAAAAGCTGATTGCTGCCGAAAAGGCACATCCTGAGCTGGTGTGCATGGTGGGCTATATGCGCCGCTACGGTAATGGCTTCCTCAAGTGCAAGGAACTGCTGCAAGCTGATGACCGAAAGATCGAATATATGCGTTTCCGTGACATTATTCTGGAGGGCGACTTTTTCATGGGACAGACCCGTCTGCCCTATTTGTCCAGCGACATTCCCCAGTCTGCCAAGGAGGAGAGCGGACGTCTGCGCCGGGAACAGGTGGGACGTGCTCTGGGCGAAGGCTGCACGGAACAGCAGCGCATTACCTATGTGATGCTCACTGGCCTTGGCTGCCACACGTTAGCCGCCGTCCGTGAGTTGGTGGGACTGCCGGTGGAGATCGAATCTGTCTCCGTTCAGGGAGAGCATGTGGTCATCGTGTTCCGCTATGAGGATTTCCTCGCGGTATATGAAATCGTCAACGATCAGGATGTGGTGCAGTTTGATGCCGCCATCGAGATCTATCAGCATGACCGCCGCATGAAGATCAAATACGAAACTCCCTATCTGCGGTATCAGCCCCAGACCTTTGAGGTGATCGAATCCACCAAGAACGATACCAAGACCACTCTGTATGGCCCTGACTACAGAGATGCCTTTGAAAACGAGGTCAAATATTACCACGACTGCATAGTAAATGGCACTAAGCCCAAATCTGATTTTTCTGACGCCATGGCTGACCTGAAGCTGTTCCGCGACATCTGTATGAAGATCAAGGAGTAATTCGCATGGATGAGTCACTGCTTCAACGCTATATTTCCCAACAGAGCGCTGTGTGGAAGGCTCTGCTGGATAAGCGGGAAAGTCTGACTGCTCCCTTTGCCGTGCTGGAGCCGAAGCCTGATCGGGTAATCCTGATCGGCTCCGGTTCCTCCCACTATGCCGCACTGATGGCACGGCCAGTTCTGGAGCAGGCGTTCGGCGTAGAAGTCAGCTGCTTCGTTCCCTCGCAGGAAGAACAGCTGATCCGCTGCCGTGCTGCGCACCCGTTGTATATTGCCGTTTCCCAAAGCGGTATCAGCACCAATACATATACGCTGATCCGATCCCTGCGGGCACAGGGTTATCCTGTTGTCGCGCTGACAGAACATCTGGATTCTCCTGTCGGAAAGGCGGCGTCGCTGGCCATTCCACTGTTCATCGGTGAGGAGCGTATCGGTGCCAAAACCAAGGGGGTCACCGCCACGG
>DXUR01000854.1 GCA_019417795.1 Clostridiales bacterium
CAGCTCCGAGTCACTGGCGTTGGGACAGAACCAGCAGCCGTTTCTTCGGCAGTGATCGTAGATCGGGGAAAGCAGCCCGTGTTCCTGACAGAGCTTGTAGGCGTCCGCCTCGGTCATGCCGTATTTGGCAAGCAGACTGACCTTCGTTACTCCATCCAGCCGAGCAAGGCGTTTTGGCTCATCCTGCGCGATGCCGACATAGCTCACGGTGTCCGGCGAGAGCGCGGCATTGTACTTGCGGACGGGTGGGATTTTGCAGTCCCGATTGACTGCACACATACCAGCCCATGCGAAACCGCGAACCTCGCCCTTATGCGGTCCGCGGGTGATGACATGATGGAACACATCATCGTAGGTTTTGTCTGCATGGAGAATGGTGAACTTGATGCCCAGCTCCTTTTCGCAGAAGGGCTTGAGCCGGTCATAGATGAAGTCCCGGTGTTCCGGGACTTCGCCGCTTGTATCCTTGTCGAACATGACCTCGCTGAAAACCGCCTCGTCCAGCGGCTCATTGTGCTGTGCCGCCAGCAGGAGCGTCGCTACGCTGTCTTTGCCTCCGCTGCAAGAGGCAATATACTTCGGGCGGCTCATCGGTCGAATTCCATCTTGAAGCTGACGTATTTGCCGCCGCTGTCATCCAGACGAATCACCGCATCGTAGAGCTGAGGCTTCTTCGGCGTGTAAAGCCCAGTCACTCGGCACCAGCCCTTGTCCAGCAGCTCCTTTGCAATCCTCTTGGTCAGCTTCTTTTTCTTGCTGGAAAAGAACTTATTGTCTTCCCACAGGCAGAAGGAGCATTCCTTGTTCGAGCAGTAGAAATTGCCCTTGCCGACATAGACCGGAGAGCCGCAGCGGGGACACTTGCCGATTTCCTCCTTGCCCGTGCCGAAACGCTGGGCTTCGGCATCGGAGAGAAACGGGTAGGCTTTTACGAGATCGCCGGTCATCCGGACAATGCCGCTGAGGAAGGCGTCCGCATCTGCCTTGCCGCGCTCAATCTCCATGAGCGTGTTTTCCCATTCCGCCGTCATTTTGGGAGACGTGATCTGTTCCGGCAGGACGCAGACGAGGTTGCAGCCGTCCTTCGTGGGAATGAGGGATTTGCCTTTGCGCTCTGCAAAGCCGGACTTCACCAGCTTTTCAATGATACCGGCGCGTGTCGCGGGAGTTCCAAGACCTTTCTTCTCGGTGTCATCGTCGAACTGATCGTTTCCGGCGGTCTCCATCGCAGACAGGAGCGTGTCTTCCGTGTACTGCTTTGGGGGCGTCGTGAAGTGTTCGGTGACGCTGGCGGACACACCATCCAGAACATCGCCCTCATGGACTTCGGGCAGGGACTTCATGGGATCGTCCTTTTCCTTCGTCTTGAGGGAGGACTTGAACAGCTCTTCGATGGCTTTCCATCCGTTTTGAACGACGGTCTTCCCCTTGGTTTTGAACTCGTAGCCCTCGCAGGAGAGCGAGATCTGCGTTTCTGCGTAGGTGTGCTTCTCGCCGGTCGCACACAGAAGGCGCATCCCGATAAGATTGAGGATTTTCTGCTCCGACTGAGGAAGCGCCGAAACATCCTGCTTTTCAAGCTGGACGGTCGGGAGAATGGCATGGTGATCTGTGACCTTGCTGTTGTCGGTTACGCGGGAAATGTCCGGAGTAACCGAAACGCCGGAGAAAAGCGGAAGCTGGCGGCAGACAATAGAAATGACCTGACGGGCGGTGTTCTCCATATCATCCGTAATAAACTGGCTGTCCGTGCGCGGATAGGTCAGGAGCTTC
>DXUR01000855.1 GCA_019417795.1 Clostridiales bacterium
ACAACTGTCCCGCTGCTTCTGGTCATCGTGGCCAGAGGTGGGGCAAGGTCAAAGGGCGGCGCTTTTGTGCCGTCCTTTCACGTTTCCCCACGGACATCGGGAAACAGATGTGATAAGTTTTATGGGAAAAGGAGGTCATATATGTCGAAGCCTACGACTGTTCTTTCAGTTAATGGTTTTGAAGTAACCGCAACCTTTGCGGAAAACCATAATGCGGCAGCCGTACACCATGTGAAGCAAATTCTTATATCCTCATTTGCGGGGAAAACTACTAAACTTCAATCTCGGGACATCCTTGTGATCCCTGACGTTCAGAGGTATAATGATAATGGTAGAAGATACTATGTACCTTGAAAACTTCATATTCCCCGCGTATTGATTGCGTTTTTTCATTGACCCATCGACAAATGAAAGGACGGATCAATATGATGGAAAACAGAATGATGACAGGTAATCGAGTCGATTGCCTATACCGCGTGTCCACCGACAAGCAGGTGGACTACAACGACAAAAGCCAAGCCGACATTCCCATGCAACGCAGAGAGTGCCATCGCTTCTGTGAAAAAATGGGCTGGACGATTGTTCATGAGGAACAGGAGGACGGTGTGTCCGGGCATAAGGTTAGAGCCGAAAACCGGGACAAGCTGCAAATCATCAAGGAACGAGCCAAGCAGGGAAAATTCGATATTCTGCTTGTGTTCATGTTTGACCGCATCGGGCGTATCGCTGACGAAACGCCTTTTGTGGTGGAATGGTTTGTTAAGAACGGCATCCGGGTCTGGAGTACGCAGGAGGGTGAGCAGCGTTTTGATAATCACACGGACAAGCTCACCAACTACATCCGCTTCTGGCAGGCTGACGGCGAAAGCGAAAAGACTTCAATTCGCACAAAAACCGCTCTCGGCCAGCTTGTCGAGGACGGCGGTTTCAAGGGCGGTCTTGCTCCCTATGGGTATGACCTTGTAAAAAGCGGACGCTTCAATAAACGCAAGCACGAGGTTTTTGAGCTGGCTATCAATGAAGCCGAGGCCGCTGTGGTACGGATTATCTTTGACAAGTATGTGCATGAGGGTTTCGGTGCTCAACGGATCGCCACCTACTTAAATAACCTCGGCTATCGGGCGAGAACGGGTAAAATGTGGCATCACGCCAGCATCCGCGGTATCATTTGCAATCTGACATATACTGGGGTACTTCGCAGCGGCAAAAGCCGTTCCCAAACGCTGCCCCACTTGCAGATTATAGAACAGGAGCTGTTCGAGGCTGCACAGCACATTCGTACCTCCCGTGCCAACTCCGCCGAACAGGAACGGCGTGTACCGCTGAATACCCGTGGTCAGTCCTTGCTGGCCGGGAATGTCTTTTGCGGGCATTGTGGCTCCCGGCTGGCGCTCACCACCAACGGCAAGGCTTATCCATGCAAGGAAGATGCTCACCGCATTGTAAAGCGTGTACGGTATATCTGCTACGGCAAGACACGCAAGCAAACCGAATGTGACGGGCAAACGGGCTACACGGCGCATATACTTGACGGTATCATTGATAAGGTGGTGCGGCAGATCTTTGAGCGGATGAAAGCAATCCCTAAAAGCGAGATCGTCAATATCCGCTACCGTGAAAAGATGGTAGAACGGAAGGCACTTCTCAAAAGTGCAAAATCAGACTACGCCAAGGCCGCCGCCGAGCTTGATACGCTCCGGGCAGAGGTCATTAAATCTCTCCGGGGCGAAAGTGCTTTTTCGCAGGATTTGCTTGGTTCTTTGATTTCTGACT
>DXUR01000856.1 GCA_019417795.1 Clostridiales bacterium
GCTGCAACTGGCAGGGTGCGCTGGCCGGTATGCTCTCCGGCGGCCTGATGGTCTTTGTCTGGAAGTACCTCATCAGCCCGCTGGGCGGCGTGTTCGGCATCTACGAGCTGCTGCCGGCTTTCCTGTTCTCGCTGGCGGCCTGCGTGGTGGTCAGCCTTGCCACCCCGGCCCCCGGTGCGGACATCGAGGCCGAATTTGAGGCGGCAAAATAAACGATAAAAAGCAACCAGCCCCGGAACGATGATGGTCGTTCCGGGGCTGGTTTTTATCTCAGTTGAACAGCATGATGGTTATTTCCGCGCAGGGTACCAAAAATCCAAAGCCGAAGAAAAACAGCAGTTCCAATATGACCCGCGTCAGGCGTAAAAACGGTGTATCCAGAAGGGTGCACGTTTCAAGGTAACGGTGATAGAAACCGCTCTGTTCAAAGCTGTTCCAGAGTTCCAGCATGAGAAATTCCATTCCGGCCAGAAGCGGAAAAACGACCCACGAGGACATCCAGCCATCGGCTTGTAAAGAACCATCGCTGAGGGAACGCCAGTGAACTGCAAGTGTTCCGTGGCAGGCGAATATGCCCCCCAGTGCCAGGGCGATACTTAGCCGGAGCAGCGCAGTGCGGACAGAATGCCAGTCCGCCACAGGGCGGCGGCGCAGCATGGAAAAGAAATCTTCCAGTGGGACTGGCGCAGTTGGCGGCTCCTGTGCCGGGTCGTGGCAGTGCATCAGGTCCGCAAGAGACAGGCCCAGTGCGTCGGCCAGAGGTTCCAGCGTATTGATGTCCGGCAGACCGACGCCGCGTTCCCAGCGGCTGACGGCCTTGTCGGTCACATGCAGCTGTTCGGCCAGCTCGGCCTGGGTCAGGCCCTGCGCCCTGCGCACCTGGGCAAGAAAGGCACCGAACATTTTTGCGTCCATACAGATCACATCCTTTTCCACAGAATAGCAGACCTGTGTGGAAAACGCAACCGACGGAACGTTTACCCACGCTTTTGAAGGAGAATGAGCGGGCGTCCTGCAAGAATATCTTGACAAAAAGTTACGATGACACTATACTAAAAGCAAAGGAAGGGCGCTGGCTGCAGATTGGTCAGCTCCTTACCGGCATTATGTCAAAAAGATTGACCGCTCGGTTGGGGAACAGAGGCGGTCAATCTTTTTTGCTTTTGGAATAATGTTTTGCGCGCGGGATGCCCCGAAAGACATCCCGCGAGATCATCCAGGTCACCTGAATGACACCAACGATCACTGTAGCCAGAAGGTTCAGTGCACTGAAAACAATATTCAAAACATCCATAATGGACTCCTCCTTTGGGTATCCTGTGTAACCATTTGTACCGTCCGGAGGATCACAAAAAATTGAACACCCCCGGACATCGGATGCCGGAGGAGCTTGACCACCTGTGCCTGCAGCACAGTGCCCTTCTTTTGATAGAGTAACACAAAAGCATACGGATTGCAACCAAAAAGGACGTGCTCCCCTGCGGGAACACGTCCTTTGGTTTGCTTATGATTCAGGCGAGGTTCAGCTTACAGCTGAGGGCCGGCAGAGACCAGAGCCTTGCCGTGCTCGTTGCCTTCGTACTTTGCGAAGTTCTTGATGAAGCGGCCAGCCAGATCCTTTGCCTTCTCCTCCCACTGGGAAGCGTCAGCATAGGTGTCGCGGGGATCCAGGATAGCGGGATCCACGCCGGGCAGCTGGGTGGGAACCTCGAAGTCGAAGTAGGGGATCTTCTTGGTGGGAGCCTCGTTGATGGCACCGCTCAGGA
>DXUR01000857.1 GCA_019417795.1 Clostridiales bacterium
GGCCGGGGTTAGACTCCCGTGGAGCTGTGCCAGCAGCCGTCCGTTTTGCCTCTTTCATTGCTATCTTTATGCTTTATGAAAGGGGATTTTATCATGCAAGATAAAGCTACAAATCCCGGCAAGACCAGCAGGCCAGAGAAAAATCCTCTGGATGCAAAAACGACCTATCACATTGGCAATCGGTCGTTCGTTGTTGAGCCGGTTTTCAAAGAAGAAAGCCCGGATACCCTGGGCAGCGTTCTCCTTCGCCTGATGAAGTCCGAGAGTGAAAAGCTGTAAATAGCTTTCAAACCCGGCTGACAGAGGCAGCAAATGGCGGTATAATGTGTTCGTACAAGTATATTTGCTATTCGGCTGCCTTGACGGAAGGAGGACTTATGAAACAGTCGAATAACAAAAAATCCCGTGACGTGACCGCCTTTCTCTATGAAAGACTTTCCCGTGACGATAATCTTGAAGGCGAAAGCTACAGCATCGGCAATCAAAAGAAGTTGCTTGCCAAAGTCGCAAAGGAAAAAGGCTACACAAATCTGGTTCATTTCCTGGATGATGGCATTTCCGGCGTGACGATGGATCGCCCCGGCTTCGTGGAAATGATCCGCCAGTTGGAACAGGGAAAAGCTGCCGCCGTCTTTGTCAAAGACCTTTCCCGCCTGGGGCGAAACTACATTGAGGTTGGACGGCTGACGGAGGAATTTTTCCCGGATCACGATATCCGTCTGGTAGCCGTTTCGGATAACATCGACACGGCGGAGGGCGAAAATGAGCTTGCCCCGATCCGCAACCTGTTTAACGAGTGGTACGCCCGCGATATCAGCAAAAAGCGGCGCATCAGCAACAAGATCAAGGGCAATGCCGGTGAGCCAATGGGGCAGCCACCCTACGGTTACATCAAGGACCCGAATGATCCGAAGCATTGGATCGTGGATGACGAGGCAGCCCAGGTTGTGCGCCGCGTTTACAGCATGACTTTGGAGGGGTTCGGAACAGAGCAGATTGCCGCCCAGCTTGAAAAGGATGGTGTCCTGACCCCGCGGGCCTACTGGCTCACGAAGGGCATCAAACGCCCCGGCAAGGGCAAACAGCAGCCTCCTACCAAGTGGAACAGCTCCACAATAACCAAAATTCTCTCCCTGCAGGAATACTGTGGTGACATTCTCAATTTCAAAACTTATTCCAAATCCTACAAGAATAAGAAGCGAATCGACAATGACCGTGAGAATTGGGTGGTGTTCCAGGACGTCCATGAGGCGATCATCGAGCGTGCTGTGTATGAGCAGGTGCAGCAGAAGCGGGGCAAAATCCGTAAGCGCCGCACCAACAATGGAGAACACAATATGTTTTCCGGCCTGTTGGTCTGCGCCGATTGCGGCAGTAACCTTCACTTTCACTTCAATCAGGGCAATCCGGAGATCAAGTATTTCAACTGCTCCAACTACAAGGGCAATCGCGGCACCTGCACCTCTACCCATTACGTCCGTGTGGACTTCCTGGAGGAAGTGGTTCTGGGAGAGATACGGCGCTTAACGAAATTCGCCAGTCTCTATGAGGACGAATTTGTAAAAGCGGTAATTGGTCATTCTCAGCAGGCGGAACAGACAGACCGCAAGCTGAAGGAAAAGGAGCTGAAAACGTTCCTTGCCCGTGATGAAGAATTGGACGGCCTCTTTGAACGCATCTATGAGGACAATGTTTCCGGCAAGCTCTCCGATGACCGCTTCGCAAAAATGTCCCGGCGGTATGAGGACGAGCAAAAGGAACTGGC
>DXUR01000858.1 GCA_019417795.1 Clostridiales bacterium
TTTTTGATGAGACCATGCTGAACCTGCGGGGCTGTGCTGGGCTGGAATTGGTCAGAGACCCGTTCCACTGTGCTGTTTCCATTCACCATCGACTGGCAGCAAAGGATAAATTACAGATCACAGATCTTTATGGCGAAAATCTCATGCTGATGCACCGGGGCTGGAGCCATTATGTGGATCAACTCCGGGATGACCTCTGGCAGCACCATCCGCAGATCCATATCGTAGATTTCGACTTTTATAACATGGATGTGTTCAACCGCTGCGAGAACACCAATGACGTTTTGCTGGCTATTCCCGGTTGGGCAACTGTCCATCCGCTTTTGAAGGTAATCCCAATGGAATGGAATTACAGCATCCCCTATGGCATTCTCCATTCGCCAGAGCCGACACCGACGGTACAGCGCTTTTTGGATGCAGCCAAAATCATCAGCAAAGAGCTGTACAGCTGATTATAACTCAAAGGTATATACTGATGAACGAAGCGAGACTTCTCTTGAAGTCTCGCTTTTTTTATACTATAGGCAGAAGTTCAGGAAAAGGCAGATAATGACATGAAGCTTGGATGTTTCTTTGCGCTGCTGTTTTGTACGGCGCTTCTGCTGAGCGGTTGCGGCGCTCGTGAACCACAGGAACCAGTGGAAACCACTCCATCCCAAACAGCAGCATTTACAAGGGAAAGCAAAATCAAAGATGTGAAGAATGCTCCAATGTTCGGCTCTTACGGACGGTTGCTGTTCCCTGTAGAGGATGCCTACTACAGCGGCGACACTCTGGAAGAACTTCAACTGAACTACTACAGCCATATTGATCCGGACGAAACGGTGGAGATCGTGAACACCCTGCGAGAGCGGGCAGCGGACGGCCAAACCATCTTCTATGACATCTACACCGACGAGGAAAAGGCGGCTGACCCTGCCAAAGAAGATACAGGATTGTTTTTCTTCAAGGGAGTCCCCGTCGAGAAATTCGCTATCTGCAATGCAGGCGGTGCCTTTGCCTATGTGGGCGCCATGCAGGACAGCTTCCCTCATGCGCTGGAGCTTTCCAAAAAGGGCTACAACGCCTTCGCTCTCATTTATCGCCCCGGCGCGCAGACCGCCTGCGAGGATCTGGCAAGAGCCATCCGCTTCATCTTTGCCCATGCGGACGAACTGGAAGTGGACACCGATTGCTACTCCCTATGGGGCGGCTCGGCAGGAGCGCGAATGGCGGCGTGGCTTGGGTCTTACGGTGCAGAAGCCTTTGGCGGCGGCGATCTGCTCCGTCCCGGTGCGGTCATCATGCAGTACACAGGATTGAGCGAGTATTCCGAAAGCGATCCGCCCACCTATGCCTGTGTCGGTGACCGGGACGGCATCGCCAACTGGCGGGTCATGCAGGTGCGACTCGAAGCCATGCAGCAGGCCGGGATCGACACGGAGTTTCATGTGTATTCCGGTCTGGGGCACGGCTTTGGACTTGGGACTGGAACCAGCGCCGAAGGCTGGATCAATGATGCCGTGGCCTTTTGGGAATAGCAAATGAAGAAATAACATTCAGAAAGGATGCGTTTTTATGAACAACTTTATTTTTGAAAACAAGACCAAGGTGTATTTCGGCAAGGGCGGCGTGAAAGAGTATCTCGGCAGTCTGCTGGGGAACTACGGCGAAACCGTCATGCTGGCCTACGGCGGCGGCTCGATCAAGCGCAACGGCGTGTACGATGAGATCATGGGTATCCTGAATGCCGCAGGCAAGCGCATCGTGGAGTTCTCCGGTAT
>DXUR01000859.1 GCA_019417795.1 Clostridiales bacterium
GCGCAGAACGGTGCTGCTGGCAGATACCAGCACGGAATTCCGCATTCTGCTGCGGGAAGCCATGGAAAAAACAGGAGAATTTCGGGTAGAAATTGCACAAACCGGGGACGAAGTTCTGGAAAAAGTTCAGGAGCAAGAACCGGATATTCTGATCATGGATGTGATCCTGCCGGGGCTGGACGGTCTCAGCGCTCTGCGAGAACTTCAAGAGCTTGGCTATGCTCCCATGACCATTCTGACCTCCGCATTTGTTTCCGACCAGACGCTGACGGAAGCTACGGAGCTGGGCGCTGCCTATTTTCTGCCAAAACCCTTTCGGATGGAAACACTGTTGGACCGGATGCGGAACCTGTTCCGGGAAAAGCCGAAAGCCACCCGCCCCTCTCTGAAAGCCCGCGTCACCCACATGCTTCATGATGCAGGTATGCCTGCCAATATCTCCGGCTACCAGTATCTGCGGGAAGCGATTCTGATCACCGCCGCCGATCCAAGTGTACTGAACAAGGCTGTAACCAAGATCCTCTATCCTGAGATCGCCCGACGTTACGGCACCACCGCCCTCCGTGTGGAACGGTGTATCCGCAGCGCCATCGAGATCGCCTGGGACCGCGCTTCGCCGGAGACACTCCCCAAATACTTCGGCTGCACCGTCAGCAGTCAGCGTGGAAAACCCTCCAATGCGGAATTCATTGCCCTGCTGGCAGAACGGCTGACCCTGGAGGATGACCAAGCCCTCAGAGCCTGACAGCTTTTCACAGTCTATATAAAAGGAGACAGGACGAGCCTGTCTCCTTTTTTGCGTTCGTTTTCATTCGACAGCATCAGAGCGTTCGTTTCATTTTACGAAAACGTATACGTTTTCGCGTCAAATTCGTTTTTTCTTCCTCCAAAAATAACAACCAAAGGTCGGTCTTTTTATTTGTGCACTTTACACAGTGTACGTGAAATTGAATAAAAAAATCATGGGAAAATAGCCATAATCCTCCTTGACAATTCCGTTAAGAATTCTTTATAATGGTAGCAAGGAAGTGCAAACGTTTGCGACCGGAGGACGGCACGCCGCCGGTCAGACTGCGCACAGAACTGAGAAAAGAGAGCAAGCTGCTGTCCCCCGCGATCCCCCGGCAGACTTCAGAAAGAGGTGTTATCGTGTCGAAAAATGGATTACCCAGAAAACCCCTGACCAAGCGGCGTTTAAAGAACCTGATCCTGAATGTGCTGAAAAACCCCTTTAACATGGTGGTGCTGGTCAGTCTCATCATCCTGTTCTGCCTCATCATCATCCCTCTGCTGACCATGATCTCCAGCACCTTTACGCTGGCTCAAGGCGAGCTTCGCCGGGTACAGGGGCACGTGGGAGACTTTACCCTGTATTACTGGAAGTACATCCTCACCGGTACCATGGCAAATGCCGTGCTGTGGGGCCCGCTGAAAAACTCCTTTATCTGCGGCTTCTTCACCGTGCTGGTGTCGGTGCCCCTTGGCTCCGTGCTGGCGTGGCTGATGATCCGCACGGACATCCCCGGCAAGAAGATCCTGGGCCTGCTGGTGACCGTACCTTATATGATCCCCTCCTGGACCAAGGCTCTGGCTTGGCTGGCCATGTTCCGCAACTCCACCTCCGGTGCCAATGGCTTCCTGGCCGGTATGGGCATTCCCGTTCCCGACTGGCTGGCTTACGGCCCCATCGCCATCGTGCTATGCATGTCCATGCACTACTACGCATTCTCCTACATCATGGTCTCCGG
>DXUR01000086.1 GCA_019417795.1 Clostridiales bacterium
CCCTTATAACGGTCATTCTCTTCCAGATTCTTGGGCACATTCAACGGATCATAGCTGGGCGCCGACACCATGCACAAGATCTCACCGGTCTTGTAGTTATACACCGCCACCGTCCCGGCGTGGCCGCCCAAAGCCCTGTACGCCTCGTAGTTATACCGGGCGTCCAGGGTCAGGTACAAATTGCTGCCCCGCTCCGCGCCGAACGCGCCGTTCACCAGATCAAAGCCGGTCAGCTTGTCCGCGAAGGCGTTGAGAACGCCGGTGCCGATCTTGCCGTACAGATCTCCCACCGCGTGGAGGGTGGCCTTGCGGACGGTTTCATTTTCATAGTAGGTGCGATGGCCGTTTTCCACGGAGGACAGCACATCCCCGTCCCGGTCCAGCACCGTGCCGGAGATCAGCACGCCGTTGGAATCGTACAGATGGCGGTTAAAGGCAGAGGAGGCCCACTTGCCGCCCTCAGCAAAATACCGGATGAGAAATACACTCATCCCCGCCGCCAGTAAAATCGCCAGTGCCATGCAGATCACGGCCCGTTTTTCAATCTTCCGCATGACCGTCCTCCTTTTCAAAGGCATCCTCTGCCGGTGCCGCCATACGGGCGGCTTCCTCGTCCAGCTTCCGCTCCGCCGCCCGGCCGATGGCAAAGCTGGCGTCCGCACGGGTGTCCATGGTCTTCAGATACGCCAGCAGTCCCCATGCCGACAGCATGGCGGAGCCGCCGTTGGACACGAAGGGGAAGGTCACGCCGGTGAGTGGCAGAAGATCCACGGAGCCGAACACATTCAGGCTGGTCTGAAACACCAGCAGAGAGCCTGCCGCGCAGGCGGCGATGGTATAAAAGCTGGATCGGCCCGTCCGGGAGGCGCGAACGGCGAACCATGCCAAGGTCAGGATGCAGGCCACCGCCAGCAGCGCGATGACCAGCCCCCATTCCTCGCATAACATGCCAAACACCAGATCCGTGTCCCCGGCAGGGATACGCTCCAGCCAGCCGTTTCCGGCACCCATGCCGAACAGTCCGCCGGAGGCCGCCGCCGACATGGTGCGGGTCTGCTGATAGCCGGAGCCGGAGGCCGCCTCCCAGGCGTGGCCCCACGCGGCGAAGCGGCTCAGAATATAGGGCTTGAACTGTACGATGATCCCCGCTCCAAAGGCCGCGCCGCCGCAGATGAGGGCCAGAGTTGCGGCGTCCCCGGAGCGGAGATAGGCGATGACCAGGAAGGTCACAAAGAAGATGGCAGCCGTGCCGAAGTCGCTCATCAGCCCCAGCAGGCCGATGCACACGCCGGTGAGCACGATAAACAGCGCCAGATTCCGGCGGCGGAACAGCCGTTCCAGCGTGGCGGAGCCTGCAAAAATATAGCAGATCTTGGCGATCTCCGAGGGCTGGAAGGATATACCGCCCAAGGTGACCCAGTTGGTCGCGCCGAATTTAGCCTTGCCCAGCACCAGCGTGATCCCCAACAGGCCGATGGCCCCGGCAGCCATGAGCCAGCGGCGCTTTTTCACCCGTTCCAGATCCCGCAGAAATAGACCCAGCGCCAAAAACAGGCCCATGCCCAGAACGATGGCCAAAAGCTGCTTGGGAAGGCTCCCCGGTGCACTGGAAGCTGTCACCGCAAGGGATAATGTTGAAAGATAAAAGGCGATGGTCTCCAGCTCAAAGCCCACGCAGCGGCCCAGCCGCAGCGCGGCGGCGTAGAGCCACATGACCACCGTGAGGGTCAGGAAGCAGATGGGGATCACCGGGCTGGCCTTCTCCCCCGCTGCCAGTATTAACTGAATGGCGGTCAAAATCTGAAATACCGTCAGCCACAAAAAAGAGGGCCACATGGCGGCGGGCCGCTCCGCCTGCCGCTTCTTTTCCAGTTCTTCCCGCTCTCCAACCGTCTGCGGCAGAAACACCAGCGGCACACCGCCCAGGGTCAGGGTATCCCCCAGCTTCAACGGGGCCTGCTCTGTCACAGGGGTCCCGTTGACGGCGGTGCCGCCCTTGGAGCCAAGATCATACACCGTCCAGGCTCCGTCCTCACCACGGCATAGCGCCGCATGCTGCCGGGAGATGCTGGGATAGTTCAGAATCGCATCGGCGGATTTACCCCGCCCCAGAATATTTTCCCAGTGGGTCAGGGGGATACTGCCGCCGCCGGGCAGGCTCAACTGGGCCCAGACCTCCGGCGTGTGGGGGATCCGCAGCAGGGACCGGATGGCCCGCACCAGAATCAGCGCCGAAAGCACCGGAAACAGCAGCCGTGCAATGGCCGTGTACCAGCCGGTAATCAGAGGATGGGCACTCAGCCACAGGGACAGCGCAGAAAACATTTCCTGCATCCCATTCCCTCCTTTCCGAAAAAACAGCTTCAGACCGAACCGGCGGAGTCTGTCTCCGTCAGCCGGAAATCAGGGTTATTATAGCATTATCCCAACAGCCTGTACACCCTTGCCGACGGAAAAACACAGTCTTTTGTTCTTTTTTCTGTTTTTCACTTGACCGTTTGTTAAAAATAGATTAAAATAATAATCTGTATGTACGAATATATGTCTACTCAGGGCGGGGACCGTTGTTTCCCGCCTTGATCTACCATCTATAAATAGGAAAGGCCGATCGATCATCATGAATCATCCATACAAAACAAGGGAAGGCGGCGCTACCGTCACCATCTTTGTCCCCTACGACTGCAAAAACCACTGCCCTTTCTGTATCAATAAGGAAGAATACGGGGATATGACCGGCTTCTCTCTGGAGAAGATCGTCCAGAGCATCCGCCGGATGGATGCCATCACCCCCAAATGCGATTTCGTCTTTACCGGCGGCGAGCCCTTTGCCGACATTGAAAAGCTCCAGATCATGCTGGATGAGATCCCCACCACCCACCGGGTGTTCATCAACACCACTCTGCCCGTCTCCAAATGTCAGACGGAGGAGGACATTCTGGCCTTCGCGGAGCGGAATAAGCACAAGATCACCTGCATCAATGTATCCCGCCACATGCAGCACTATGTGGTGGAGTCCAATGACTCGCTGCTGACCCGGCTGCCGGTACCCTTCCGGATCAACTGCGTTCTCTACAAGGATTATCCCAAGGAGAACCTGATCCCCTTCATTGAGCGCTTCCGCAAGCTTCCCGGCGCCAACATCCAGTTCCGCTTTGACTACACTGCCACCACTCCCGAAAACCTCTACGAGCCGGACAAGATCCTGCACGATCTGAAGGAGATCGCGGAATACACCGGTCTGGACGGCTGCCGGATGCGCTGCGGCTTCCACTTCGACTACAAGGGCATGGAGCTGACCTATCACAAGACCCTGCCCTACTCCACCATCGTGGAGACCGATCCCGCCGACGGCGTTACCTATGATATTCTCTATGACATCCTCATCAAGCAGACCGGCGAGATCCATTCCGACTGGACCGGCGTGGTGATGGACGTCCCCGCCTATGAGAAGGTTGTCTTTGAGCCCTATGACCTGAAATGGCTGGAGGGCGGCCCCCGCAAATAAGCTGACAACCCCCAGAAGCAATGCTTCTGGGGGTCTTTTTTCTCCCAATTCAGCTTTGTGCTCCCGGCAGTTCCGTCCTCTTGTTTTTCAGAGGATCTGAAAGAGAAACCCAAAGCGACACCGCATATCGGTTCTTCAAGCAGCACCCCCAGACCGGAGTCTCCGGTCTGGGGGTGTATCAGCTATATGATCTTGCGCGCTCTGTCTCAGTTCCGATTGAACAGATTGGCCGCCCACATACCGGCATCGCCGAAGCCGCCGCTGGGGTCCTCCGGGGCCGGAGGCTCCGACGGGATCACGATGCCGCCGGTTGGATCGTCAGGCAGGTTCGCGTCCCCGAAGCCGCCGCTGGGATCGTCGACCGACGGGCTGTAGTTGGGATCATTGGGATCATCAACGCCACCGCCGGGGTGATCCGGGTCCACCGGCGTCATGCCGGCATGGGCCGGACAGCCGATGACCTCCGGGTAGGTCTCTCCGCCACTTGCCGTAGGCGTGGGTTCCAGACCGATGGCCCGCTTCATCTCAATGAGATGGAACATGCTGTCGGGATTTTTGGCACTGTCGGTAGTAATGGAGCCAATGCGGACGCCCTCCCGGAAGTATTCCGTCCGTTCAAAGTCCAGCACACCCACCTGCTTAATGGCAGAGGAGGGACAGTTATCGGTGGCAACGCACTTACCCTCGGTGCAGTAATCCACAAAGGTGTGGAGATTGCAGTTCTCCGTGGGAGCCGTGCCTGCCGCCACCGTGACCTGAACCGCCCGGCTGCCCCGGATGTCAGAACGGCAAGCGTCGGTGCACAGCAGGCCGCTGTCGGCGCAGACCGTCACCTGCTCCAGGCCGCTGGCAGGCTTTGCAAAGCTCTTATTCTCCAGATGTTCATGGATCTTCTGCATGACCGGCTTCCACATGGTAATGGCCGGGTTGCCGGAGGCAGAAATCTTCTCATTGGTCTTGGGATAGCCCGTCCACACGGCGGCGCAGTAATAGGGGGTATAGCCCACGAAATAGCGGGTCTTGGAGTTATCCGTGGTACCGGTCTTGCCCGCGATGGTCATGCCGCTGAACTTGGCGGAGGTACCGGTACCGGCGTTCACCACGCTGGTAAGCATCTGGTTCATGAAGTAGGCCGTGGTCTCCTTCATGGCCACATGGGTCTCGCCCTCGTTTTTCAGCACGGTCTCACCGTTGCTGTCCCGGACCTCGGTATACATCTTGGGCGAATTGTAAACACCGCTGTTGGCAAAGGCAGAGAAGGCCGCCGCCATCTCCACAGTGCTCAGGCCATAGGTCAGACCGCCCATGGCCAGCGGGGAAACGGCCATATCCTCCGGCACCAGGCTGAGGCCCAGCTTCTCCATGGCGTAAGCGTAGGACTCCGCCACACCCAGCGCCTCCACGGTCTGAACGGCGATGGTGTTGATGGAACGCCGGACGCCCTCGCCGATCATGGTCCAGCCGGTGTAGGTATTGGGGGAGTTCTTAGGCCAGGGAGAATTGTTCATAAGCTCCACGGGGTAGTTATCAAAGGTGGTGGCCGGTGTCACAGCACCGGCGTCCAGCGCTGCGGAATACACCGTCAACGGTTTGATAGAAGAACCAACCTGATGCTTCTGGACCGCATAGTTGTCCACCAGATTCTGAGTCTTGGGGCCCATGGCGCCCACCATGCCCACGATGTTGCCGGTATAGGGGTCCATGATGGTGATACCGGATTGCAGCTGGTGGCCCTTGGCAGAGTGTACATTCAAATTGCTCAGATCTGCGTAGACATCCTCCGCGATCTTCTGGATATCCGGGTCCATGGTGCAATAGATCTGATAGCCGCTGTTGTTCACCAGCCGCTGGGCCGCTTCATAAGAAATGCTCTTGGCCTGAGCCAGATCTGTGGTCACATCCTTGATGAGCTGCTCCACAAACCAATTGTTGATCTCGATACCGTCGGTCTTGACCAGCTCGCTGGCGTCTCCGGAGGTATCTGTGAAGTTCAAAGGCTCCGCCTTGGCGGCTTCGCACTCCTCTTTTGTCAGATAGGGCTTGCCGGTATCGGGATTGATGACCTTAGACATCTTGTCCAGGATCAGCTCCTGGCGCTTCTTGTTCAGCTGCCGGGGAGTGACGGTGGTGCCGTCCTTCCGGGTGTAGGTCCGTTCATATTTGGGGTTGTAGAGAGACGGGTTGTTGGTGATGGCGATGATACAGGCGCTCTCCGCCGCCGTCAGGTCCTTAGCGGACTTGCCGAAGTAGTATTCCGCTGCCGTCTCCACGCCGCCGCAGCCGCTGCCCAAATAGATCATATTCAGGTACAGCTCCAGAATCTGGCTTTTCGTGTTGTTCTTTTCAAATTCCAGCGCCCGGAAGATCTCCTTGACCTTGCGGTTGATGGTATTCTGATTCTCGCCGGTCATGTTTTTCAGCATCTGCTGGGTGATGGTGGAGCCGCCGTAGCTGTCGTTGCTGCCGGTGAGGGTCAGCAGCGTAGCGCCCAGGGTCCGCTTCCAGTCCACGCCGTGGTGACTGAAAAAACGCTCGTCCTCAATAGACACCGCTGCCTGCCACAGGTAGGGGGACATATCGTCGATGTCGATCAGGACACGGTTCTCCTGCCCGTGGACCTTCTGGAACTCCACCCACTGGCCGCTCTCCTTGTCCTGATAATAGACCACGGAGCTCTGGGACATGGTATAGTCCTCCGCCCGGACCTCCAGGGTCGGCAGCAGAGATGTATTCACATACTTCATGAAAATCCCCAGCAGCATGAGCGTTGTGCAGACGCCGATCAGGACCAGGGTAAAGACCGTCATCACAACGCCGCCCGCCACATGACCGGGCCGGACCTTCCGCCGTTTGCGGGAATGATCCGCCCCCTGGGGATGCGTGTTTCTTCTTTCCTCCAACTTGGAACCTCCTTTTGTGATCCACAAGGCGGTTTCCCTTCAGGAAACCAACCCACAATACACCATTATCAAGTCCATTATATCATCCCCTGTCAACTGCGAAAATGTCGGATTCAACCGGCGAAAAGTTTCCGCTTCCATAGATTTTACCAAATTTTTTCAGAAATTTCTGTCACATAACTTTCGTACTTCGCTGCTTTTTCACGGTTTTCGCTCTTGCAATCATCGTTTTCTTCCGTTACAATAAGGGCAATCCTTCCCCGGAGGGACAGACAACACGAGAAAGGGTATACAAAGATGAGTGAAGATTTCGGCCCCACCTTTATTACCGTGACCGACGAGGACGGAAAAGAGCTGGTTTTGGAATTTGTAGACGCTCTGGAGTATAACGGCCAGATGTATCAGGCCTTCTTCCCCGCCGAGACCGAGGGGGAAAACGAGGACGATCCCGACAACGGTCTGGTGATCCTGAAGGTCATCCACGAGGATGGCGAGGATCTGCTCTCCACGCTGGACTCCGACGAGGAGCTGGAGGCGGTCTACGAGCAGTTCATGGAGCTGCTGTTTGACGAGGACGAGGAATAATTCCTCCGTTTCCACGCAGACTTTTAAGGAATACGTCATTCCGCGTGTCCTGCGGGGTGCGTGATAGATCTTTTTTTAACCCACATTTCGTTATTAGGGATGCACCTCTCAGGGTGTGGATCGCAGGCCTCCCGGCTGCCGTTCGCGGTTGGAAGTTGGAAGCGGTAAAGCATTCTGGAAGCAACCCACCTGTGCTTGAAGGTGCAGGTTATAACGAGGTCTACACGGCCGCTGCGGGACAGCTTTATATGACAAAAAGGACTGCTTTGCAGTCCTTTTTTCAGTTTATTTTCAGATATGTATCATACAATAAGCGCAGTTTTGCCCCGGATGGCATCAAACGTGATCTGGTACTTGCATATCGCGGCGCAATCCTTTATAATGACGAGGTATGTGACAAATCATGCGGCGCTGTGCCGCGCAACAATGTTTAAACTTGAGAGGATGGACAACAAATGAGCGCATCAAGAGAAAAAAAGCTCCGGCAGGATCAGACGGCCTCCGGCTATGTGGATCCTAAGGCAGAAAAGGAGCTGGAAGAAAAGAAGGCTGAAAAGCGCAGCAACGTTCTGTACAGCGTCATCGCCGTACTGTTCGTGCTGGTGGTGGCAGCCAGCTTCCTCTGGAGATCCAATGTGATCTCCCGCAACGCCACGGCCCTGACCATTGACGGCGAAAAGTACAGTGCCGCCGAGGTGAATTTCTATTATCAGAATGTTTACCGCGGTTTCCTGCAGAGCAACTCCTATTTCATCAGCTATCTGGGTCTGGACACCAACGCCTCCCTGAAGAGCCAGACGGTGAACGCCACCGCCGCTTCCATGATGGGCGTGGAGGAAGGCTCCTCCTGGCATGATTATATCATGGACAACACTGTCAAGCAGATGACCATGATCCAGCGGGGTCTGAAGCAGGCACAGGAAGAGGGTTATCAGTTCCCCGCCAGCGTGCAGGAGCAGTATGAGGACTCCCTGAATTCCCTGAAGACCTCTGCGGAATCCACCGGCATGTCCGTGAAGGCATATCTCCAGAGAAATCTGGGTGCTATCATGACGGAGAAGGTCTACAACCAGCAGGTCCTGCGGATGCTGCAGTATCAGGCATACGCCCAGAGCTATTCCGACAGCCTGACCTACACCGATGCAGAGCTGGAAGCCGCCTATCAGGCAGATCCCAAGACCTATGACAAGGCCGCCTGGGAGTATGTGGTCGTCAGCGGCGCTGCCGATTCCACCACGGATGCCGACGGCAACACCGTTCAGGCCACCGATGAGGAGCAGGCTGCTGCCAAGGAGACCGCCAAGGCCACCGCAGAAGAGATCCTGGCCGCTTACAACAGCGGAAAGTCTCTGGAATCCATTGCCGGCAATTATGAAAAGGCCACCTATTACAACACCACCGACGCCACTTATTATGACGGCGTTGTGGGTAACTGGCTCTTTGACGATGCCCGCAAGGACGGTGACACGGAGATTCTGGAAGTTGGAACCAACTATTACGTCGGTCTGTTCCACAGCCGCGGCCGCGAGGAATACAAGACCGTGGACATCCGTCACATCCTCATCACCCCCGAAACCGGCACCAAGGCTCAGGGCGACGAGGGCTATGAGGACGAGCAGACCCAGCTGAAGGCCGCCGCCCGCACCAAGGCCGAGGAAATTCTGGCCCAGTGGAAGTCCGGCGAGGCCACCGAGGATTCCTTCGCCCAGCTGGCTCTGGAAAATTCCGCCGACGGCTCCAAGTATGACGGCGGTCTCTACACCCGCGTCACCAAGGGCTGGGCCGTGGAGGAGTTCAATGACTGGTGCTTCGATGCTTCCCGCAAGGATGGCGACACCGGTATCGTGGACACCACCTACGGTTCTCATGTGATGTACTTCGTGGGCTACGATCTGCCTGCCTGGGCGGCATCCGTCACCTCCGATCTGCAGGAGAAGGCCGCTTCCGAGTGGAGCACCGCCCTGTCTGAAAACGCCGATGTGCAGCAGAGCGACTTCGGCATGAAGTTTGTGGGTTAAAACACAGTCATCGGCCCACTATTTCC
>DXUR01000860.1 GCA_019417795.1 Clostridiales bacterium
ACACAAGGCCCTCCGTTTGGGGAAACCCAGGCGGAGGGCCTTGGTTTTATTCCGCGGGGGATACCCCCTGTTGTCTCTGCGAAAACATCTGTTTCTGTGTATTGTTGTACAATTCGACGGAAGGGGGAAAAATACGGCTGAATTTTTTTACACTTGTTGGGGAAAGTAACCGTTGCGCCCTCCTCCGACCTGTGCTACAATAGTTCCCATCGGAAAACAAATGCCCGCGCAACACGGACACGCAGGGCGAGTAGACTGGAGGAGAGGCCATGAACACGCCGGCAAAGTATTTCATCGTAGAGGCCGACGCCATGCCCGAGATTTTCCGCAAGGTGGCCGAGGCCAAACGCCTGCTGGAGACCGGGGAGGAAACTACCGTAAACAGTGCCACTCGGGTCGTAGGCATCAGCCGCAGCGCCTTTTATAAATATAAGGACTCTGTCCGCCCCTTCAACGACATGCTTCACGGGCGCATCGTCACGTTCCAGATCCTGCTGAAGGATGAGCCGGGCATTCTGTCCGGCGTGCTGAACGTGTTCGCCGGGACGGGCGTGAACATCCTCACCATCAACCAGAACATCCCCGCCAACGGCTGCGCCGTAGTCACCATGACTGCGGAGACCTCTACACTCCGCCGCTCTCTGGAGGATGTCCTGGGGGATGCCAAGGCCAGCCCTGGGGTGCTCAAGTGCGAGATACTGGCCGGATGATCTTCGACTTTCGGCGGCGGGCCGGGCAGCCCGGCCGCAAGACAGAAACTATGAGGTGAATGCAATGGTAAACGTAGCGATTTTGGGTTTTGGCACTGTGGGCTCCGGCGTGGCCGAGGTGCTGACGAAAAACGGCGGTCTCATTGACCAGCGGGTGGACGATCTGCTCCGCCTGAAATACATCCTGGACGTGCGGGATTTCCCCGACAGCCCCTATAAGGATTGCTTTGTAAAGGACTTCTCCGTCATCGAGAACGACCCCGAGGTGGACATCGTGGTGGAGACCATTGGCGGCGCCAAGATCGCCCTGGACTTTACCACCCGGGCCCTGAAGGCGGGCAAGAGCGTGGTCACCTCCAACAAGGAGCTGGTGGCCACCCACGGCTATGAGCTGCTTCAGCTGGCCAAGGAGCACGGCGTGAGCTATCTGTTCGAGGCCAGCGTGGGCGGCGGCATCCCCATCCTGCGGCCCCTCACCTCCTGCCTGGCGGCCAACGAGCTGACCCAGGTCACCGGCATTCTCAACGGCACCACCAACTATATCCTCACCCGGATGATCAAGGCCGGTCTCACCTTTGAGCAGGCTCTGAAGGAGGCCCAGGACAACGGCTATGCCGAGAAGGACCCCACCGCCGACGTGGACGGCCACGATGCCTGCCGCAAGATCTGCATTCTGGCCGCCCTGTCCTTCGGTCAGCATGTCTATCCCGACCAGGTGCCCACCGAGGGCATCCGCAACGTCACCCTGGAGGACGTGGCCTATGCCGACTCCTGCGGCTATAAGATCAAGCTGCTGGGCCGCTGCATCCGCCAGCCCGAGGGCAAGGTGTGCGCCTTTGTGGCCCCCCACCTGGTGCCCGCCAGCAATCCTCTCTCCGGTGTGGAGGACGTGTTCAACGCCATCGCCGTCACCGGCAACGCCATCGGCGACGTGATGTTCTATGGCCGCGGCGCGGGCAAGCTGCCCACCGCCTCCGCCGTGGTGGCCGACGTCATCGACATCGCCAAGGATCTGAAGCGGGATCACCG
>DXUR01000861.1 GCA_019417795.1 Clostridiales bacterium
ATTTCCACAAACAGGGCAAAATCTCCAGCCTATGCTAAATTCTGCCTGCTGTGTAGTAGTCGGTGCTTTACCGGCAAAGGGACGGTTCTTTAACTGAATCATATTCATTCTCCAAATCGCATGATGTCCAATGGATGGCAGTGGATGGGTTTGCCTTTTATAACCTGCATCTGCTGCAGTCTGATCCTGATTGCAGACCAAGAAACCCCAATCCGTCGAGCCATCTCCAGAATTTTTTCATAGTTAGGGTCAGACACTGATTTGTACAGAATCCCATTTGGCAGAGTCAACGCTACACGTTCTATTTCGGCATTGATCAGAAATGTTGGCATCAGCAGCTCTGCTGCAAGGGTATCCGCCTGCCATTCTTCCCACGAGGGCTTTCCGTTTCTCTCCCGATAGGCAATGTGCCCACGGCACTTGACTGCTTTTCCGTAGTCGTTCGGAAACAGATCAGCCAAAATCTGATGTGCTGCTTCATGCGCTATTGTGAAATTCCGGCATCCAGTGCATCTGTCTGCCGCAAGAGCAGAATCGATTACGATATCCCTCGGCATAAATACTTCAACAAGCTTTGTTCCATCCTCAAGGGTTGCTGTGAAGCTACATCTCTGGAAAACCGTTAATCCAAGGATGTGACCATCGCTACACAGCGGCAACATCTTCAGGTTCAGTCCAAGAACAGAATTTGCAAACTGCTCTGGGTTAATAGGAGCGGGGTCATTTTTGCTTATTCCGAAGAGTGCATAGTACATTTCAATATATTTGCCTGCTATGCACGAAAGTTCTGCACGCGATAAGTATCTTGCCATTATGAAGCCCTACCTTCTGATGTGGCACAGTAGGCTTCCACGAACCACTTGCCCTTTTCAAGCCAAAGATTCCGCTTCTGCCCGCAAATCAGGCAGGTGAAGCAGTGACCTTTTCCGCCAAGGCGCGATGTGCCATGCCTGACTGCCAAAACACGATCAATTCCATAAGTGCGAGTCTTGTCATAGTTTATGGCAAGAGGACGGATCTTACCGTCAGGAGTAAAACGAACATCCACTTCGACGTATCTTTTCTCACGGCGAAGGTTGTAATCACCACACATCAGAATTCCTCCTTTTTGCGGATTTATCAAAACACGGCGTGCATTACTTGCGAATCATACTGCGTGCCACGAGCTGTTTTTAGTTCAACAGCGGAACGGACACTGTATGTTTTTTCCACTCATCCATAGAGCAGGTCACTGCTTTGCACAGACGGCATTTTGTCCAGCCACCGGTTTCATCAAGATCCACATCATAATTCATGGTTCCGCACATTGGACATCTTACATTTTCTTTTCTCATAGTATCACCTCGCAAAAAAACGCCAAACAAACACAATCCCATACGAAAATAACACCAAAAGGCTGTTATTTGTGGATTTGGTTTGATTATACACCCACTTTATGGAGATGTCAATTACGCATTTGTCGCCATTTTAGAGATTTCCTGTTGATTTCTTATATTTTCTATACTATAATAGAGCTACCGGATTACAAAGGAGTGTTCTTGTTATGAAAAAGAAAACCACGCTCACCAAAATGCACATAGCCCCATCCACAGTGCGCTATGATGCAGTCGCTGCGAGGGATAGCAATGAGGTTGGTCAGATTCTCGCAGGCACACGAAAAAGGAATGGCTATTCACTTGTAACTTTCTCTGAACTTCTCCGTCACTATGGCGTCGATGTCAGTGATAAAGGAATCAG
>DXUR01000862.1 GCA_019417795.1 Clostridiales bacterium
CTCTTGGTTCGATGTGGTTCGTCATAATACCCCAGACGTAGCAGGCAAGCTCTCTGTTATGAAGTGACCATTGTCAAGAGACGATTACAGGAAATTTCCGTCTCCGGCAAGCCACATTTGTATTTCTCTGACAGCGTCTGGAAAGAGCTCTGATTTAACAGTTCCCGGCATGTGGCCACTCTGTTATTCGTGGATTGGTTACCTACAGGCTAATGGTTCCGCCGTGAGCCCTGCACTCTGGCTTCGTGGATCACTGATGTGCCACATAGGGATGTCGCAGATGACTCGAACCTTACAGTGATCACAGCTCCTTCCAGATGCTGTCAGATATGTACTTTCGTTGTTTCTGCGGGATCGCAGATCTTTTGCGATTCCCGCCTACCTGTTCCTGTACATCATGAACAGATGGCTGTCACAGGACCTGCCGCGTAAGCGGTGCGAAGCATCCTTGACAGGCAGATGGGCAGGATGTGATTCATGCAGCTTTCTTCCCTTCTTCTCTTGGTTCGATGTGGTTCGTCATAATACCCCAGACGTAGCAGGCAAGCTCTCTTGCTATAGCGGCCACTGCCACGTTCCTCTTTTTTTCATGTCGAATCATCCGTTTATACTTGCTTCTCATTCTTATATTTCCTCGATCCGCGTAGGCGATAACCTCTTCTGGATTTCCTGCCTGTCGGGCACAAAGTGCTTTTGACTTATGCCCGACTTGACCTTTGCAGATCCCTGTTGCCGCCTCAATGAGAAGTGTGCGCAGACGACTGTTTCCGGCTTTTGTGATTCCGGTCCGGCTTATTTTTTCGCCACTTGAAGATTCTCCCGGAGCAAGTCCGAGAAATGCGGCATAAGTGTTGCCCTTCCGGAAGCGTTTGAAATCACCGGTTTCAACAATCAGAGACAGGGCGGTATAGGTTTGAATCCCAAGAAGGCAGCTGAGCTTTCGGACATTCCCATGGTAATCAGAATCAGCGGCAAGTTCTTCAATCCGTTTATCGAACCGCTCAATCTTTGCTGTCTGTTCCTCATAGGATGTCATGTACTCGTTCAGGGTTTCACGGTACAGCTCGGAAAGATTAAGTTTTTTCAGCCAGTCCAGGTGTCTGATGGTCCATTTATGACCGTCATAGATATATCCATGACGGAGACAGAAGGCGTTGATCTGCTGCTTGATCTTTTTCAGCGCCAGTTTGTGATCATCCCGCATCCGGAGGTATTCCTTAACAGAGGCATCCTTATCTGTGGGAACATGAACCGCGTGGTAGCCGCCATAGCAAAGGCACTGTGCGATCATCGCCGCATCACGTTTGTCGGTTTTGACCCTTTTCCCCTGCTGGGTCAGCATCGTTGTCGGTGCCAGGATCGTGCATTTGACACCGGCTTTGGTCAGCTGATGATAAAGGGAGTAGCCGAGGCATCCGGCCTCGTAGCCACATTCAATGGAATAGGAATCGGAAGAGCCAAGCCTTTTCTTCAGGTTGTCAACAAACTGAATCACATTTTTATAATCTGGAGTTACCTGAATGTTTGTAAAGATTCTGTCTTCTCCGTCAAGCACCGGCTCCATTGCGCATAAGGTGTAGTTTGTACTATGGACATCCATTCCGATTTTGATTATTCTATTCATTGGTGACCTCCTTTTGTATGCGGTAAACCATCTTACTGTGATTGGATCAAACACAGTATAATGGCGAATCCACGATGCTACAAATGTGAGGTCACTTCATATTATCTGG
>DXUR01000863.1 GCA_019417795.1 Clostridiales bacterium
TCTCAAATGCGGCGGGCTTTTTTATGCCTGCTTCTCGAAAAGTTCACAAAAAATTCAAATAATTAGAGAACATTTTCTGCGCTATTAACCTTTAAGATGATGAGCAAGGGAAAAACGAGCAGAAAAGAGGTGAGAGTGTGTCAAGTGCCGATCGACGCCAAGCCGAAATATTAGAACTGTTGTATATGCATGAAAAATGCAATGTCAACGATTTTGTCGAGCGTTTCGGAGTCAGCAGACGTACCATTACCTCAGATATTGTAGTACTTACTCGCAAGCACAATATCAAGTCGAAGTCCGGTCCTCACGGTGGAATAGAAATAGACAGGGACCTAAAAACCGATGAAGTGCCATACCTAACTGATTTTGAAACTTCATGGTTGAAACGGAAATATGACGAAGCTGAAATCGAAGAAGATCGCATAGCGGCACACTCCATTCTCCGACGTTTTTCTCTTTGACGGATATAGTCCGTTCTCTGCACCTTGACAATCGAATACCCAGCATAACAGGTACGTTCCTTTCCCGGCAGGCCCAGAGGGTGGTTTGGTAAAACCATAAGCTGTCAAGGGAAAGGCCATAATGATACACCTGCTGCCTCCCGCGTCAGAGGGGGTGACCGAGCCGGAGTTGTAAGCAGTAAGACTCCGGCGGAGTCAGTGAACGGATGTGCCAACACCCTGCCTGTTGTGTTCCCGGTGTCAGGGGTGCGGGCGGCAAATGTGGCACACTTACTTAACTATCTACTTTTGCCGTTTAGGGCAAATCGTGGGCAGCAGGACCCCAAGCGCCTGCTGCCCATCATTTTGCTTTAAACGGGATGGAAAACAGGGGTGTAAACCAATGCAAACCTATCCAACGGGCTATACGGAATCCCACCGTATGACCGAGAAAATTTTCCGGGAGATTTTACCCCGGCACAGCATGGCGGTGCGTGAGGAACAAATCGCGCTTTGCCATGAAGTTTTAGATACCTTATATAATAAGGAAATTTCCCTGTGCGAAGCAGGTGTAGGCACCGGCAAAACGCTGGCTTACCTCGTGGGCTGTATCCTTTGGCAGATGCATCGCCCCGAACGGATGAAACTGCCCATCGTTATCTCCACTTCCAGCGTTGCCTTGCAGGACGCTATCCTTACAGAGTATCTGCCCGACCTGTCCGCTATTTTGCTGGACGAGGGTATCATCACCGCACCCACCACAGCCGTTGTCCGCAAGGGCAAAGAGCGTTTTGTCTGCGATGCTCGGCTTATAGAACGCGAATCACAAATTCCCACCACCAGAAACCGTCAGAGGAACAGCCTGCGCATGGCTGAGCAACTTCTGGATATGGACCACCTCCCGGAGCTTTCCCGCTTTGATCGCAGCCGTATCTGTGTGCCGCAGTCCTGCCCGCGAAACTGTGTTTTACAGGAGGATTGCCGCTACCAACAACATCTGCGGGATTCTATGAAACCCGATATTCAGATTTGCAACCACAATTATTTGCTGGCAGATGCAGCACACCGCCAGCAGGACAGACCGTTATTATTGCGCAGTTATCAGGCGCTGGTCGTGGACGAGGCGCACAAGCTGCCGGACGCGGCCCGCCAGATGTACACGGAATCCTTGTCAGAACGCGAAATGCAAGAGCTTTGCACACTTCTGCGGCAAGCGCACTATTCTCACATTGCCCAGAACTTGCGCACGGCGTTCCGGACACTGGTTTTAGCCTGTCAGCAT
>DXUR01000864.1 GCA_019417795.1 Clostridiales bacterium
TTCAAACCGCTCGTGGTATAGCAGCTCGGCTTGCTGCTGTAAATTATCGTTTATCCTCGAATTGCATTCAATCTTATCATCAATCAACATCAACACTGAGGCTATTCTTCGCTGAATTTCATAGGGTGGAAGAGAGACGATCAGATTAGCAAATGTATCTCTTGTAATGGTATCAAATACGGAACCATGAGTCATTCGCTTTAAGTCTGCAATTTTATATTTCAGCAAATAATACAAGAAAGCTTTATCAGTACCTGCCTTTGCTCGAATACCATAGCATGATTGATTAAATGCCATTGGATAAGGTATCATTGCTATTTCGCCAACTGTGCCTCGTGCAGATATGATAATATCATCTCTTTGCAAAAGCTTAGTTGAGCTATTATTTAGACCAAGATCGCTTATATGCTTTTCTGTGTCATACACATATCGGTTATCATTGTTGAAATCCTTGACAGATAGCCAGGGAATTTCTCCATTCCAATAATCCGCGATTGAAGTCTTCGGGGTTCCTCCGCCAATTATGTCGATGATCTCTAATATAGCTGTTTCTTTCCACTCTGCCAATTCATTCACCATCCTATCCGATGTACTTTCTGTGTGCCAGCTTCACATTTTGTTGCTTCACCATTGCGTAGTGCATGGTCGTATCGATCTTTTGATGTCCTAAGAGCTGCTGGACTTGCTCTATGGGCATTCCCTTGTCTATGGCTGAGGTCGCCAGAGTTCGCCGGAATTTGTGTGGGTGTACTTTGGGCAAACTCAAGCTTTTCCCCAGCTCCCGAAGCCGTGTCTCCACGCCGCCGATCATCAGCCGGTCGTGTGGAGCTTTCAGCGAGACGAACAGTGCCGGGTTCGCATCCGTGCGCTCGCTGAGGTAGTTCTGCAAATGGATTTTTGTCCTTGCATCGAAGTAGACAAGGCGCTCTTTGTTGCCTTTACCGATTACAACACATTCCCGCTCGTTGAAGTCGATGTCCTCTCGGTTCAGCATTACCATCTCTCCAACACGCATCCCAGAGGAAGCAAGAAGGTCAATGATCGCCAAGTCCCTTGTGGTTGTGCAGCTATCCCGCATCAGCTCTAACGCCTCGTCCGTGTAGGTGTCTTTGACCACCTTTGCTGTCTTTACCTTGTGAATCCTGCGTACCGGACTTTTCAAGATTAAATCTTCATCCTCAAGCCATGAGAAGAAGCTGGACAGTATACGCCGGATGTTGTCAATAGTCACCTTGCTGGATCTGCGTTGTGTCTGGTAGGTAGTCAGGTATTTGCGAAGATCATCCGTTGTTATCTGACTGGCCTTCTTAGCGATGGAAGACAGCATGGATTCAATCGTCTTCCGATAATATTTCAAGGTCTTCTCGGAACAGCCCTCAATGCGCTTGGCAGTAATGAACGCTTCGATGGCATCCCGTTCTTCCTGCTTTGGGGAGGTATCTTCAAAACTTACGCTCACGCCTCGTAGCGCCTCGGTCAAAGCATCACCTAACTGCAATAGTTGTTCATTGTTGAGATACGGCAGCATTTTGCGCTGTATCTCTTGAATAAGTTGTTCTTTCATCATCGTTCTCCTTTGTATTTAAGAGAACGATGAACAGTGGCAGTTCCTTTGAAGTGACTCTCGCCACTGATGAGAGTTAATAGGGCGGTAAACGATAATTTAGCGGCTTAGAGGTCGATGCCGGAAACATCGATCTCGCCGG
>DXUR01000865.1 GCA_019417795.1 Clostridiales bacterium
GTATGCCTAATAATCTGCCCACAAGTTTTGCTTTTTTGTATCCTAAAAGTTCTGCTGTTTCAGGAGTAGTAAATGGAAGTAAGACAACATCAATACCCATTACTATAATTCCGATTCCGATTGCGGAAGCGCGATTACTTAGGGCGATGCCATAAAGTAGAATGAGAAAACCTAAAGCAATGCCCAAAATAAAATACTTGGTTTTACGGCTATCCTTTTCCAGCGCTTCTTTATAGTTGCTTTCGCATTCATTGCAGCAAAATTCGGAAGTGCTATTTAGTTCATTCCCGCAGTATTTACATTTCTTCATACGAATACCTATAATGGTTAAATAAACTGGAAATTACCATTTCCCTTTAGCAATCCGCCCGCCGACCAAGATAGCGGAAAAAATAGCGGCGAAAAATAAGAATGTAAGCCAGATTGGACTTAATACCCACAACCAAGACCACGAAATGAATCCCGCTGCCTTTAGTACGACAAAAATCAGAGTTAAAACAACAACGGGGTCGCGTCCATGCCGTCCATACCATTTGGATTCCTTCTTCATACGCATAATCACCTCGCGGTTTCTGTTTAGTTAATTGTATCATATACCGTATTGCTTTACAAGCAGCTTGGAATTCAAATCTATATCGAGCAGTCAGACCGCTGCACGGTCCGCAAGGAGGTGCCCATCGCCCAGGTGTTTGAGGATAACCCCGGCTGCGCCGACCTTTTCTACACCGGGCGGTTCGACTTCGTCGTCTACCAGCGGGAGGGCCGCCGCCTGATGCCGATTTTAGCCATCGAACTGGATGGCCGCGAGCACCGCGACGACCCCGCCGTCCAGCGCCGTGACCGCAAGAAGGACCAGATCTGCCGCGAGCACGGCTTTGAGCTGATCCGCGTCGAGAACAGCTACGCGCGGCGGTATAATTATATCAAGAGTATTTTGATAAATTACTTCCGCAAGGTGTCGTAGCGCCCGCAAACGGGCAGAGCCCCTCCGGGCATCGCTGCGCTTGCCCACCTCCCCTGTAAGGGGAGGCTCTTTGCGCGGGCAGAGCCCGCGAGAAAGCCTCCTCACGAAGTGGGGAGGTGGCCGAGTGGAACGAGGCCGGAGGGGCTTTGCCCGCGCATCCCAGTGTAAAACCGAAAAGGGGGTTATGCTTGTACCGGCAGCATTTACCTATTTATGTTGGGCTGTCGTTAGTACCGCTGCCGTTGGTTATGTGCCGGAGGCGCTGGAAATGCAGCATAATTTTGCTCGCATTGGATTTACGAACAGTGCGGGAGAAGCCCCTTACTTAGTGCAAAAAGAGCAGCGTGGAAATGCCGTTATATTGACATATCACTGCACGGGCTTCCCCGTGTCCGCTTGGGTTGATAAGCAACTTGAACTTGAAAGCGCCCTAAATAGGCTGATAGCCAGTGTTAAAGAGGGCAATGACCGCCGGACGGTGAGCCTGTGCTGCATTCCGCCCGAACACGTTTTTGATACCATCGAATGGCATGAACGCTATATTTTACGGAATGAGGATAACAAGCTGATTCTTGGCCGTGGCCTGATGGGTGATGTGATTATTGACATTGACAAGACCCCGCATATTCTGATTGGTGGCAACACGGGCAGCGGCAAGAGCGTCTTGGTGCAGTGCTTGCTTTGGCAGGCAATTCAACAGGCAGATGTTGTATATGTGGCTGAC
>DXUR01000866.1 GCA_019417795.1 Clostridiales bacterium
ACAGCTTCATGAGTGTACCGGCACTGCATCGGGAGAGCGTTGTCTTGCCGGAGCAGATGTCCGCCAGCGTTGCCCAAGGCACACCGCTTTTCTTAGAGAGTTGGTAGCGGGAGAAATTCTTTTCCCGTAGTATCTGTTGGATCGTCATATACATCACCGCTCTTATTATATCGGTGTGCCGATAATCAGTCAAGAAAAAACATCTCATTCCCCCTGACCAACCTGTTTGTTTGCATTTGCCCTCCCCAAAACTGTTGACTATTACGATACAGACAGCGGGACAAGCCTCTACGGCCTGTCCCGCTGTTTTTCTGTCTGGATTTTTGAAAGTGTTTTCCTTGTCTGTGGCGGCTCAACCGTTGAGCTGCCGCCTATGCTCTACTCCTCGTCATCATCAGACCATGAGGAGATCATGTGAATATCGCCGGTGTCCATATCCATTGCCATGTGATCTCCCATGCGCATCATGAGACCCCCATCGGAGTCCATCGCCATATTATCCGAAATGCTCATGGCGAAGTCTCCGTCATCGTAGTCGAAAAAGTGCTTTGACATACCGTACACCTCTAATTTTTAATCATCGTATTCCGGATAGTCCGGTGCCCACAGGGGCATCCAATGTGCTTTGTTTCTGCGGTTTGCATTGTGAGTTCTCTGGTGCGTTCTGTGGTTTGGATTCATCTGATTGGCACGATTGTCAGCGTCAGCTCGATATGCCTTGTTATTGGGATTATGCAGATTTGCCCAGTGATCCAGCTGTTCTTTGGTATGTGTTTTTCCTGATACCTTTCCCATAATTGGCCTCCTTTCTGAGCCGAAAAAAGTCCACGCACTTTGCTTCGTGCGTGGACTGCGATCATCCGGAAGACCGCTTTGCACGCAACAAAACAAACCCGACGAAAGAACACTTTCTTCGGTTCGATTTTGTGGTGCAAAGCATCGAAACAACAGGGGGACAACGACAGTCAACCAGCAAACTGCTTTCTCAATTCCATAATGAGAATTTGATTGGAATCAATAGTTTCGAGGATTTACTCATTTGTCCGCTAAATTGTCTATATCACTACATAGGTTCAATATGATTCGTACTCTCATGATACGAATGGTTGAAGCTTAGGATAGTCCAACAATTCAGCGTTATCATGATAACATGAATGGGAAGCGAATGCAATGGGTAACTACACATTTCACCCCATGATCCCAATTTTGTTGCCGTTTTCGTAAATATCCGCGCCGTCTTCACAATGATTGGGCCCCTCGTACTCCACCCAGCCAAAGCCCGCCACATAAACTTTATCGCCGGGCTGCAGTTCTTTGGGTGCCTGGGGCGGAGTCTGCTCTGGCACGGGATTTTTAGTAGGTGTCTGCCCCGTGGAAGGCTGGAGTTCGGAAGCTGTGGGTATTTCAATAGGCCCTATCTCCGGTTCAGGTTGCTCTTCTTGGGGCGATTCTTGTTGCGGAATCGTTCCTTTTTCCTTCTCTGCCAGTGCTGCGGGTTTCTCAATTTCCGCAACTGTCGCTTCCTTGGCGCTCACAGCGGTTTCTGCGGCTGGGACAGGTGTTTCGACCGTGTTGCCATGTGGCCACACAGCGGCGCACAGGGCGACACATGCGGCAATCATTGTCACTATGTAACCGTCAACCTAACCGCGCATAGACACACATGAGACAATAGTAGCGGAACGT
>DXUR01000867.1 GCA_019417795.1 Clostridiales bacterium
GTGTATAAGAGACAGGTCTATATGAAATGCCGTCCGATGAGACCACAGCGTTTTGAAGGAGGAGCGTATGTTCAAAGAGTACCCCGATATTCTGACCGTTTCGCAAGCAGCGCAAGCACTGGGCATTGGACGGAATACTGTGTATCAGCTCGTCCATACGCACCAGGTAGGCTGTAAGCGCATTGGTACAAAAATCATTATACCAAAGGCATGTTTGATTGACTTTGTAATGTCAGCACGCTATACTGTTTCCAAACCATAACAGCAGATGAATCTTCACTGTCGAAAGGAGTTATTATGACAGGCAGTCTGCAAGTGAAAAACGGCAAATACTACATGGTGCTCAACAGTACCGAAAACGGAAAAAGAAAACAAAAATGGATCTCCACCGGCCTGACTGAAAAAGGCAACAAGCGGAGAGCGGAACAAATGCTTCGAGAAAAACTGACAGAAGAAGAAAAACGTAACCCGGTTGTGCGTACGGATATGACGGTGGCGGATTGTGTGCGCCGATGGCTTGCGCGGATACAGCGGCGAGTGGATGAAGTGACATACAGAAGCTATCAGCATACCTCTGAAACGCACATCCTTCCATATTTTGAGGAAAGTCAATTAAAGCTGTGTGACTGCACGGCAGAAGCGCTTCAAACCTACTTCGACGAGAAACATCAAAATGGACGTAAGGATGGAAAGGGCGGTCTATCCGCTAAAACCATGCGTCATCATAAAGGGATTCTTAGTCAAGCATTGTCCGAGTGCGTGAAAGATGGACTGATTCCCACAAATCCCTGCCAGTATGTTGAAATGCCGCGCAGAGAACGCTATGAAGCACATTTTTATAGCGCAGAGCAGCTGCGGCGGCTTATCGCGGCCCTGGATGGGGAACCGATACAACCGCTTGTGAGAATTGCGGCGCTTTACGGGCTGCGCCGTAGTGAATTGTTGGGATTGAAGTGGGATAGTATTGATTTTGAAAATGGCGTGGTGTTGATTCGCCACACAGTCTGCAAGATGATCGTCACCGTGGAAAAGGATAAAACAAAGAACCAGAGCAGCCGCCGGAGTTTCCCCATGACAGATGAAGCTCGTGAAATTTTCCTGCGGGCGAAGGCTGAGGAAGAAGAGAACCAACGCCTGTTCGGTAAAGATTATCAGAAAAATGACTATGTTTTCAAATGGCCTGATGGCCACTTGCTCGCCCCGGATTATGTGACGCATCGCTTCTCAAAAATGCTTGAGCGGTACGGCCTGCCACACATTCGTTTTCACGAGCTGCGCCATAGCTGCGCGAGCCTGTTGCTGAACAACGGTTGCGGCCTGAAAGATGTGCAGGAGTGGATGGGGCACAGCGATATTCAGACAACCGCCAATATTTACGGCCACTTGGATACTTCCCGGAAACAGGGAATCGCGGACAAGCTGACAGAATATTTACAGGGGAGCCGTTAGAAAAGTGTTAGAAAACGGGCGGATGCGGTTAAATTCCAAGCCAAAATAAAAATCCCGAACCCATTGAAAGTCAATGGATTCGGGATGGTACGCCGTGAGGGATTCGAACCCCCGGCCTTCTGGTCCGTAGGTTGTCTCACGCACAAATCGGAGTCATTTCGGCTCCGATTTGTGCTTTTTGCCGCCGTTCGCTCGGCGGATTTTCCATTGTTTCCGTCCAGCCCTGCCCGCTTTTT
>DXUR01000868.1 GCA_019417795.1 Clostridiales bacterium
ACTCATTGCTCAGGGAATGCCTGCCGACCAGATCGCTTTTATCCATGAAGCCAACACCGAAGTGCGGAAAAAGGAGTTGTTCTCTAAAGTCCGTACCGGTCAGGTGCGTGTCCTATTAGGCAGCACTGCCAAGATGGGCGCAGGCACCAATGTGCAGGATCGCCTTGTGGCGCTGCATGATTTGGACTGCCCGTGGCGGCCGGGAGACCTTGCCCAGCGCAAGGGCCGTATCGAGCGCCAGGGCAACCAAAACCCCCTGGTCCATGTCTACCGCTATGTCACTGAGGGTACTTTCGACGCTTATCTTTGGCAGACTGTGGAGAACAAACAGAAGTTCATTTCGCAAATTATGACCAGTAAAAGTCCGGTGCGCTCCTGCGATGATGTGGATGAAACGGCATTGTCCTTTGCCGAGATCAAGGCCCTGTGTGCCGGAGACCCCCGTATCAAGGAGCGTATGGACCTGGATGTGGAGGTCTCCAAGCTGAAGCTGATGAAAGCCGATCACCAGAGCAAGCAGTATCGTCTGGAGGACCAGCTGCTGAAATACTTCCCGGAGGAAATCGAAAAGCACAAGGGCTTCATCCAGGGCTTTGAAGCAGACCTGGAGACCCTGGCTGCCCATCCCCACCCGGAGGACGGTTTTGCCGGTATGGAAATCCGGGGCGATGCCCTGACGGACAAGGAAAACGCCGGTGCAGCCCTGCTGGACGCCTGCAAGGAGGTCAAAAACTCCGAACCTGTGCAGATCGGCAGCTACCGTGGCTTTGCCATGACGGTGATGTTTGACGCATGGCGGCAGGAATATACGCTCCTGCTGAAAGGCCAGATGACCCACCGAACAAGCCTCGGTTCAGACCCGCGCGGCAACCTGACCCGTATCGACAATGCCCTCGCACAAATGCCCCAGCGCCTGGAGGCGACCAAGGCCCAGCTGGACAACCTGTACCAGCAGCAGGCCGCCGCCAAGGAGGAAGTGGGCAAACCTTTCCCTTATGAGGATGATCTGCGGGTAAAGTCTGCCCGTCTGGTGGAGCTGGATACGCTTCTGAATTTGGATGGCAAGGGCCGCTCTCAGCCGGAGGCCGTGATCGCCAAGAGCGCACGGCCCTCGGTGCTGGACAGCTTGAAGCGACCGGTGCCGCCCCGTTGCCCCGAAAAGAAACCGAAACAGCATGAGGAGGTGCGATAACATGAATACCAACGATCTGAATACGGCCCTTTATGAGAAGATGGCCGCTGAACAGGACAAATACCGGGACTGGCTGAAAAGCCAGCCCCCGGCAGAAGTTTTGAATCATGCTTACGAGTACACTGTCCGGGAGGACATCGTGATGGCGATGGAGGAGCTGGAGCTGACCGACGCCCAAGCTCAGGCCCTGTTGGATTCTCCCACGCCGCTGGCCGATGTGTACCGCCACTTTGAGAAGTTGGAAACCGGCTACATGGATGTGATCCGGGACAGCATTGAGAACCGGGCCAATGACGCTTACAAGACCCAGGCGGAGCTGCGGAAAGCCGCCATTTACCCTCACTCCGCTGTCTATGCGAAAGAACACGGGGAGCTGGAGCAGTACCGGGCCTCCAACAACGCCAATCTCCAATGCAAGGAGGCCATTGAAGCGGCGGTTCGGGAACACTTCGACGGGATGTATCTCAGTCACGATGCCGCCAAGGGTGTGAT
>DXUR01000869.1 GCA_019417795.1 Clostridiales bacterium
GTGTATCACCGTGCTGGAGGCAAGTGCAGTGGAGCACAGCTTACTACCAATATCGCATATCTATCGCCCTGTTTTCCATGTTCAAGATGTTATCCTGAAATTCCAAAACTAGCATGGTATCGGAAATGCCTTTCGAATGCTCAAATTTTGAAAAAATATGGAATAGAAGACATTTTAATTCCAGCCTCTCCGTCAGATGCTTTGCAGCATTCTCCGATCGGATCAAGATATGCTTCTACGGTAACTCTTTCAAATCTTCGTTTTGATAAAGGTTGTCTCGAATCCCTAATAAAGCATCAAAAGACTTCTTCACAGTAATTTGTTCTGTCCTTATCGTATGTATATTTGTCAAAACCAACATTTGAATCGAGGTGCTTATTTATGTCCACCCGCCCCCATCCCGAATCTGCCCGCATCATCCGTGAGGCACGGCAGGCCGCCGGGCTGACGCAGAAGGAATTGGCGGAGAAGCTTGATGTCACCATCGGCACGATCGGCTATTATGAGCGAGGCGCAGGCCAGCCCAAAACAGATAATCTCTTTGCACTCTGTAACATCCTGCACATCAGACCCGCCGACCTCCTGAGCGCCGATACATAACCAAACGCCCCCGCCAGTGTTTCCACCAGCGGGGGCGTTCGTGCAAGGCCGTATATGGCTTTATCCCAAATATTTCAGGAGCTGCAGCAGGTACTGACCAGACTGCATATCCCGTTCATCGCGGTCAAGATTTCGTTTTCCGAAAATGACAAAGCCATTTTCGGAGTAGAAATCCGTCAGGCTCTTCTTGTCTTCACACTCTAAGTAAACAAACTTGCCTCCAAGCACAGCCTGAATCGCCTGCACCTTATCTGTTGCAAGCTTCAGCAGCACATCTCCGGGAATCAATTTGTTGTACTCATTTGCAAAGTTCTTTCCCAGCTGTCCAATCAGCGGTGCAGAAATCATGTAGTTGTCGTTCATAGCACATGGAATATCCCTTGTCATCGCAAACCGGTTGACCTTCTTTGCCATTGTTTTGCTTACGCTCTTCCGGGGAATTTCCAGCACCTTGTTAGACAAAGTGAAATAGCCTACCAGCACTGGCTCTCCTTTATAGGAAGTAAACACCAGCTGTGTCTGAGCGATTCCCTGCTTTGCAAATTCAATGGCTTTGGAATGCAAAAAATATTCTACATCTTTATTCAGCGGGCATGAAAAAGTGGAGAGGACTTCTTTTGTGCGTTCCTCTCCAACTTCTTGAATCATTTCTTTCAGGTTTACAAGTCCGTATCCTGTCATTTCTTTTCAAACATCTCACGCAGCGTATCGCCCTTTATCTCATGAACGGTCTTGTCCACAACAACGGTCTTGCTGCTCTTTCCTTCGGCGTTTTCCAGTGCTCTCACAAAGTTCCGTGCAAGCGGTTTTGTGCGTATCACCACATTTTTTGTAATACTCTTTGTCGCCATCCAAAAGACCTCCTTCGTTTTTTGAACGTGCAAAGCTGCAAAATCCTCTTTGCAATTCTATTATATGCAATCACCCTCTGAATGTAAAGTCTTTCTCAAATCTTTTTATTATACCATCCCGCATCTGCATTGACCACAAAAAAAGAAAAAATCCCGGCAGCCTTGTACGAAAAAGCTGCCGGGGCGCGCATGGGACAATGTCGGAGAAAAACGTAGTCAATGACTCTCTGCC
>DXUR01000087.1 GCA_019417795.1 Clostridiales bacterium
GCGCAGTGGACGTATTAAGGAATGGAAAATTCAATCATCGGCTGCTGTGCGAGCTTTTGGAGCATCCCGATTTTGCTCGGTGGATGACCGACCTTGAGATCTGTGTGGATGGTCTGGTCAGTGACCGCATCCGGGACATGAATGCTATGGTAGAAGCCACCAGACAGGAACTGGAAAAGCGATACCATGCCGATACAGAGGACCTGACCATGCGGACGCTGAAAGCGGCGCAGATCAACGAGGACGAGTATTTCGGGCGGATCCTCTATGATGAGCTGGCTGCGATCTTAAAGCAGATCAAAGCGGCACATGGAACCGATAAAACTACATCGGACGGTGCAGCAATCGAGCAAGCAAAAAAGCAGCTTGAAAATGCGCAGAAGTTTGAAGGTTCTCCGTTGGAAAAGAAGATGAATGTCCTGATGGGACAGATCGGCATCGACTATTCCAAGCTGACAAAAGAAGAACAGATGACCCTGCTGCGGGTGTTCAACAAATCCTCCATGTTGAAGCACCGCACAAAGGCAGGGATGCGGGGGAAGCACAGACGTTGATCATTTGCCCTGCGCCTTATAGGAGAAACGCTGCTGCGGCAGGACGGGAGAACGTACACCATTGGTTCCTCTGCAAGCCTGCGCTGGGTGGGCAAAGACCGTCAACTGCCACGCCCATCCGCGCATCCTTCTGCCGCAGAACAGGTGCTTGCCGCATTTGCTCGCAGCCCCTTTTCCGCATCAGCCGGAACCAAGGTGTAACACACTAGACTTTGCAAGCAAAGTCGTGTGCCAACGAGCGTTCCGCCGCTCTTTGGAATCTTCCCGGCAGGGCACTGGAAAATGGGGTGCCCTGCGCAGCGCGGCACGTCCGTCATCTCGCACAAAAAATGAACCGCAAGTTTTACTTGACAATTCGCAGAATATGCACTATCATAGCCATAAGATGAATATAATGTTTATAACGATATACTCAATTTGAGAGTGAGGTATTTCATGGCGATCAATGATAGTGCTGTCGTCCCGCTTTACCAGCAGGTAAAGGATGACATTCGTGCCGCGATCGAGAGCGGCAAATACAAAACCAATGAGAAGATCCCCCCGGAGCCGGAACTGAGTGCGGAGTACTCGGTCAGCCGCATCACGGTGCGCCGTGCGGTGGAAGAGCTGTGCGCCGAAGGGTATCTGGTCAAAATGCAGGGGCGCGGCACCTTTGTCAGTAAGCCCCGCATCCATCGCAAGTTTACCAGCGGCAGAAATGCTGCCAGTTTTACGGAGACCTGCAAAGAAAACGGTATGGTGCCGGGTGCCCGGCTGCTGAACCGTCAGATCGTGCCGGTGCGTAAGGATGAGGAAGCCTTCTTCCATGTAGGCCCGGAAGCCTTGCTCATCTATATCCAGCGTCTGCGCACCGCCGATGGTCAGCCGGTTTTTCTGGAGAACCTGTTCCTGCCCTACGAGCCTTATAAGAACCTGATGAGCGAGAACCTCAATGATGTTTCCATGTTTGACACCATTGAGCGCATCTCCGGGCTGCGCCCTGCGACGACCTCCTGCCAGCGTATCGAGGCGGTACGGGCTTCGGCAGAACAGGCACAGCTGCTCAACCTTTCGCTGGGCGAGCCGCTGCTGTATCTGAACGCCTACTTCCATGACCAATATGACCACCCGCTGTGCATCGGGCGGCAGTATTACATTGGAAGCCGGTATATGTTTGAGTTTTAAGCACCGATCAATTCCCTAAAAAGAGCGTCTTTTCCGTGCGGAAAAGACGCTCTTTTTATCGTTCTACGGAAGGTTATTGGTGAAACTGCTAAAATATAGGGGAAGTGCTTTGTGCACTTTACCAAAGTAAAGATTTTTTTAGAAAAACCTCTTGACGTCTGTGCAAAATGTGGTACTATGTACATGATGATTATGACGTCTATAACGAATAAGACGATACAGACGCCGAAGAGATGAAGAAAACACAAGAAAGGTCGTGGGTGCGTATGAACCGAATCATTCTTGCTTCGCACGGAGGGCTGTCTGCCGGAATGAAGGACACCGTGCAGATGATCCTTGGCGAGCTGCCGAACCTTTATGCCCTTGCTACCCTGCGGGATGAGACCGAGCCTATCACGGTGGCGGCACGCCGGCTGCTGGATGGCTTTGCGGCAGAGGATGCTGTGTACATCGTGACCGATGTGATGGGCGGCAGCGTGAACAACGAGATGCTGACCCTGCTGCCGGAGTATCCGGCGGTGCACCTGATCTGCGGCATGAACGCTTCTCTGGTGCTGACCCTTGCTTCCAACGACGAAGCCCTGACACAGGACGAACTGGCCGAGTGCATTGCAGATGCCAAGGCGCAGATCATTGATTGCAACCTGCTGCTGAAAAACGCAGCCCAAGATGAGGAGGATGACCTATGATCAAATTAGTACGTCTGGACTACCGCCTGCTGCACGGTCAGGTGGTATTCTCGTGGACCGGCCATGTGGGCGCACAGCGTATCATCGTGGTGGACGATGACGCCGCCAACGACGAGATGAAAAAGTCCGCCCTGCTGCTGAGCAAGCCCGCCGGTGTCCGGGTGAACATCTTCACGGTGGACAAAGCCATCGCCAAGATGCCCAAGGTGGAGCAGCTGGACGAGAAGATCATGATGATCTTCGGCAACACCGCTGCCCTGCTCAAGTTCTGCCAGGCATATCCCAAGATCAAAGAGATCAACTACGGTGCTGTGGCAAACAAGCCCGGCTCCGTGGCGTTTGACCAGTCGGTATTCCTGACCCCGGAGGAGCAGGCCGACACCCAGAAGCTGCTGGATATGGGCATTAAGATCTACAGCCAGCAGACCCCCACCTTTAAGGTAGTACCCATCGATCACATCTGATCGTAAGGAGATAAGAAGGAGGAATTGACCCATGTTTGTTACCGCACTGCTTCTGGGTCTGGTTGGCGTGTTCTGCATTCTGGACTCGCGCATTCTGGGCCGCATGAACTTCGAGCGTCCGCTCATCACCTGCACCATCGTCGGTGCGCTGCTGGGTGATCTGCAGACCGGCCTGACCCTTGGCGCATCCATCGAGCTGATGAGCCTTGGCATCGTGAACATCGGCGCAGCAGCACCCCCGGACATGAACATGGCTGCCATCATCTGCGCAGCCTTTGCCATCCTGACCGATGCTTCTGCCGAGACTGCACTGGCACTGGCTATCCCCATCGCTGTTCTGGGCCAGATGCTGGGCGTGCTGATGCGCACCATCCTGTCCAACCTGACCCACGTTGCCGACCACGCTATTGCAGAAGGTAAGTTCCGCAAGGCATGGAGTATGCACATCGTCTGGGGCACACTGCTGTACAGCCTGATGTACTTCATCCCCATCTTCCTGTCCGTCTACTTCGGCACGGATCTGGTGCAGAAGATCGTGGCTTTCATCCCCGCATGGCTGACCGATGGCCTGAACCTCGGCAGTAAGTTCCTTACCGCTTACGGTATTGCCCTGCTGCTGTCCACCATGCTCAACCGTGATCTGACCGTTTACTTCCTGCTGGGCTTCTTCTTTGTAGGCTATCTGGGTCTGGATGTCACCGCTGTGGCGATCTTCGCCGCAATTCTGGCTGTGATCCTGACCGGTCTGAAGTATGGCAAGGGCGCACCTGCCGCAGCCGCTGCCGGTGCAGCTGCTGCCAACCCGGACTACGACCCGCTGGAAGATGACGATGATCTTTGATAGGAGGAAGCTGAAATGAGCAACGCAACCAAGACTGCAAAGCGCAGCGACTTCAAGAAATACTTCCAGTTCATGTGGCGCTCCCTGAACATTCAGGCCTCCTGGAACTACGAACGTCAGATGAACATGGGCTTTTTGTACGGCATCGCTCCCACGCTGGACGAGCTGTACCCCAACGAGAACGACCCCGAGCAGCTGGCGCACAAAAAGGAAGCCTATGAGCGCGAGATGGCGTTCTACAACTGCACCCCGCAGACCAGTGCCTTTACGCTGGGTCTGGCTGCCTCCATGGAAGAGCAGTACGCCGCCGACCGTGAGAACTTCAACCCGGAGACCATCAACGCCGTCAAGACCTCGCTGATGGGCCCCCTGTCCGGTGTGGGCGACTCCTTCTTCCAGGGCACTGTCCGCCTGATCGCTTTTGGTCTGGGCATCTCTCTGGCACAGCAGGGCAGCGTTCTGGGCCCCATTCTGGCTATGATCCTCTCCATCGTCCCCTCGGTGCTGGTCACATGGTTTGCCGGTAAGCTGGGCTACACCATGGGCAGCAAGTACCTGACCAAGCTCAACGGCGGCATGATGGACAAGCTGATGTACGTCTGTGGCATCGTAGGCCTGATGGTCATTGGTGCCATGGTGGCAAGCATGGTGGGTCTGACCACCCCCATCACCTTCGCAAGCACCGGTCTGGTGCTGCAGGATGTGCTGAACAGCATTCTGCCGAACCTTCTGAACCTTGGCATCGTGATGCTGATGTACACCCTGATCCGCAAAAAGGTCAAGACCGGCTGGCTGCTGGGCATCTGCATCGTGGGCGGTGTTGCCATCAACGCCCTTGGTCTGTTGGTGTAACCGGGTTTCCGGCTTACATAGATATCCGTACGCCTGTAATTTGTGATTCATCAGAACAAAAAGAAAAATAATTTGGAGGATTGCATTATGTATAACATTGATCTGGCAAACGTCAAGTCCATCGTGGCAGACATCGTGGCAAAGCACAACGTGGAGAACGTGGCCTTTGTTGGCTGCGGCGCTTCCAAGGCAGAGCTGTACCCCGCAAAGTACTTCCTGGCAAACTGCAGCAAGAAGCTTCGTGTGGCACACTACACCGCCAACGAGTTCAACTACGATACCCCCGATTGGCTGGGCGACACCACCGTGGTCATCACCGCTTCTCTGGGCGGCAGCACCCCTGAGACCGTCAAGGCCAACAGCGTGGCAAAGGCCGCCGGTGCAACCGTTGTCAGCGTTACCCACGCTGCCGGTTCTGCCCTGACCAAGGAAGCTGACTACACCATCGTCCACGGCTTTGAGGCAAACTACGCCGCCAAGCTGGAAAAGATGGGCTATGTTCTGGCACTGGCTGTGGAGATCTTGCAGCAGGTGGAAGGCTTCGACAAGTACGACAAGATGATCGAGGGCCTGACCAACGTGTTCGAGGCTGCCGAGAACGCTGCCAACTCTGCCCGCAAGTCTGCCAAGGAGTTCGCTGAGAAGTACAAGGACGCTCCCGTCGTTTACGTCATGTCCAGCGGAGCTTCCATGGAGGTCGCTTACTCCACCTCCATCTGCCTGATGATGGAGATGCAGTGGGTCAACTCCGGCTCCTTCCACAGCGGCGAGTTCTTCCACGGCCCCTTCGAGATCGTGGACAAGGACGTGCCCTTCATCCTGCTGATGAACGACGGCAAGACCCGTCCCGTGGATGCCCGCGCACTGACCTTCCTGCACCGCTTCGATGCTCTGACCACCGTGGTGGATGCAAAGGATTACGGTCTGGGCAATGCTGTGGACAGCAGCGTCATCACCTACTTCAACCCGCTGATGCACACCGCTGTCTTCCGTGTCTATGCTGAGGAGCTGTCCTACGTCCGTCAGCATCCGCTGACCCTGCGCCGCTATATGTGGAAGCTGGAGTACTAAGCGGTCATCCGGGATCAATAGACCCATGCTTGGGGGAGGGGCTTGCCCCTCCCCCTTTTTGATGAAGAGGGAAATGAAGAATGATTGAAGCAGTGATTTTTGATATGGATGGGGTGCTGGCGGATACGGAATACTACTACGAGAACCGCCGTAAAAACTTTCTGCTGGAAAACGGCATCCCTATCCCGGAGGGCAACTTCATCGGCTCCAACGAAAAAGCCATCTGGGAAGCGCTTGTTCCCAACGACCCTGTGCGCCGTCAGGAGATGCTGATGGCTTACCGGGAGTACCGCAAGGCTCGCCCCACCCCCTATGACAAGCTCACCGACCCGCAGGCAGAGCCACTGATGAATGCGCTCCGCAGCCGTGGGCTGAAGGTGGCGGTGGCGTCCTCCAGCGCAGCGCCGGATATCATGAAGATGCTTACGGAGGGCGGGCTGAAGGCGATGGTGGATTTCGCCTTCAGCGGCGAGGACTGCGCCGCCCATAAGCCTGCGCCGGACATCTATCTCAAGGCGCTGAAGGCACTGGGGCTGACGGCAGACAAGGCCATTGCGGTGGAGGATTCTCCCACAGGCATTGCCTCCGCAAAGGCAGCAGGACTGAAGGTGCTGGCGCTGAAACCCCGCCACGGCGAGCCGCTGGACCAGTCCGCCGCAGACTGCATCATCACCCAGCTGATGGATGTGGCGGAGCACCTGGACTGAGATGGAAGCAATCAAGAACGGTCTGTGCAAAAACCTGACCCCGGCACAGCTGTGGAGCGGCGCACGGTTTTTTCTGCTGCTGAATCTGAGCCTGATCATTTGTGCGGCGGCACTGAACTTTTACTGTGCTCCTAACCACTTTGTATTTGGCGGTACTACCGGTCTTTCCATCGTGCTGGCCACCTGCTTTCCGGCTCTGAGCGTCAGCACCTTTATGTGGATCACCAATGCGGTGCTGGATGTGCTGGGTTGCGTCTTTCTGGGCATAAAGACCATGGGATGGACGCTGTACTCTTCCTTCATGCTCAGCTTTTATTCCAGTATGTGCGAAAAGCTGTTTCCCATGTCCCAGCCTTTAACGGATGACACTCTGCTGGAGCTGTGCTTTGCGGTGGCGCTGCCGGCCCTTGCCAGCGGCATTGTGTTCAACATCGGGGCATCCACCGGCGGCACCGAAATCGTAGCGATGATCTTACACAAGTACATCAAGGTGGAGATCGGCAGGGCTCTGCTGCTCAGCGATATCGGCACGGTGCTGTTTGCGGCTTGCATTTATGGCCCGCAGACCGGGATGTACTGCGTGCTGGGACTCATCGGGCGCAGCACCATCGTGGATACAGCCATCGAGAGCCTGAATCTCCGCAAGGTGTGTACGGTCATCACCTCAAGGCCGGAGCCCATCCGGCATTTCGTTACGGAAACACTGGGACGCACAGCGACCCAGCAGAACGCCACCGGCGTGTACACCGGCGAGCCCCGCACCATGATCATGGTGGCGCTGACCCGGCGGCAGGCAGGGCTGCTGCGGGATTTCCTGCGTCGGGAGGACCCGGAGGCCTTTCTGACCATCGTCAACTCCAGCGAGATCATCGGCAAAGGATTCCAGTCGGTCTGAAAATGCAGAATGCCCGCCCACTGTGGCTTTTCCACAGCTGGGCGGGCATCATTTATATGGTAAATGTTTATTTACGCTGACTTCTTGAATTTACGCTGAAAATACGCTGACTTTCCGGGATTTACGCTGAAAATACGCTGACTTGGCATGGTTTACGCTGAAATTGCGCTGAGAAATGCGCGCCGCGCGATTAGCAGTTTTTCCGCGCGTTTTCTGTGGCTCAATCCTCCAGCCTGCCGTGGTCACAGCCAAGGGCAAGATAATGCCCCATCTCCCCTCTCAGTACCATCTGTGCGTACTCCAAGGGCTTATTGTACAGCAGCCAGTCCAGTTCTGCCCGCTGTGTCGAGGTGTTTCCGTATTCGTCCTCAATGGCGATGCAGTCGATGGCAACGGTGGTGCCATCCTCGAACCGGGCTTCCACCCGGTCGATGTCCATGTTGTAGCGGCAGGTAAGCAATTTTGTCATAGTCATATCCTCCAAGTCTTGATTTTGATGATTGGCCACTCAAACCAATGCCGTCAAGTCGTTGTCGGATAAGTCGATTTTTCATTTGTCTGAGAGTAAGTGCACGGTTTCTGCACGGTTTTTGCACGGTTTCAAAACGTGCAAAGGGTGCAAATCGTTGCAAAATCGGACAAAGGGTGCAGAAACTCGAAGTTCAAAACCTGCGATGCATCGCAGAGAAATGACGTTAAAACGTAACTTCCAAAAATTGAGGGAATCGCCCGGCGTGCGCTACGAATCAGTAGGCCGGGGGTTCGAGTCCCTTCCATCGCAGTAAAGCAATCCAAATCCGAACCATTTCCCTCGGATGCAACTTCTGTCGCTTCTCCAAAGGTGACGGTCTGTGTTCCTTCTTTATAGTTGAAGGTTATCAAAACCTTATCATCATACAGGTAAATCGCATTGATAAACGTATCCACCAATGCCTGCCGCTGGTCTTTCAGGCTCATGTCCAGCTTGCGGAACCGCATCAGCCAGAAGCGGATAAATTCCTCTTCGATTTTCGGCTTTGCCAGCTTTTCTTCCGCAATGCGGGCTTCAAGCTCACGCTTGGTTTCTTCGAGTTGCTCCAATCGCTCCTTGGTGGAACTGGTCAGGATTCCGGCTTGAATCGCATTGAGCATATTCTGAATACCCGATTCCGCATCCCGGAGCTGCTTCTCATAGAGGGGAAGATTGGTATTCTCCCGGTCTTGCAGCTCCATGACCTTGGCAATGATGGATTCCATTGCGGCATCATCCCGGACAAGCTGCATGGTCTGGTTGACCACCAGATCTTCCAACCACTGTTTGCGGACGGTTTTCTTCTTGCAGCCCTTCTTCTTTTTGGCAGTGGCACATTTATAATAGCGGTGGACTTCTCCCGTCCGGCTCGTACCGCTCTCACCAAACATCAGTGCGCCACAGCAGCCGCAGTGCAACTTGGTTGTCAGCAGGTAATCGTCCTCTGCCTTTCTCCGAGCAGGGGCTTTCTTGTTTTTGGCAATCTTTTCCTGCACATCATCGAACAATTCCAGCGGCACGATGGGCGGAATCGCATCGGGCACGACCACGTCCCGGAATTTCAGTTCTCCGATGTAACGCCGATTCTTGAGCATATGTTCGACACTGTTATAAGTAAACACACCGCCCACCGGGTTCTTGATGCCGTTTTCGTTCAGCCAATCACGGATCTCCTT
>DXUR01000870.1 GCA_019417795.1 Clostridiales bacterium
ATGTAGGTGATCCATACTTCCCTGCCATGAATTATACCGGTGAAAGAGACAGACCGATTGGGTCTGTCTTTTTTGCATAGGACAAGTTTTTTATAAATAGAGTGATAGCACCCATGGGAGGTGATCGTTATTATTGTCCGCCCCTTCACTTACGACAGTGATGCACATATCGTTTCCGGCAGAAAAGCCATGATTCGAATCGAAAACCTCTCCCCTCAACTTACCGCTGAAGAGTGCATGGAGCAGCGGCGATGTATTGAAGAGGGCCTTTTCGAGATTTTTATCAAATACGAGAAACAACAGGAAAATGATAGCTATTTAGGAGCTGCTGCGGTATGATGTACCTGTCAGCAGCTCTTTTCTATGAGAAAGGAGCTACAAAATGAATGCAATATACGCAAGACAATCCGTTGACAGAGCCGATAGCATTTCCATCGAAAGCCAGATTGAGTTCTGCCAATACGAAATGAGAGGTGAACAGTACAAGGTTTATACCGACAGGGGTTACAGCGGGAAGAATACAGACCGCCCAGCCTTTGCGGAAATGATGAATGACATCGAAAGTGGAGTAATCCGTAAGGTCGTTGTTTACAAGCTGGACCGCATCAGTCGTTCCATCCTCGACTTCTCCAATATGATGGAGCAGTTCGGAACACACAAGGTCGAGTTTGTGTCCACAACAGAGAAATTCGATACATCTTCCCCCATGGGACGTGCCATGCTCAACATCTGCATTGTATTCGCACAGTTGGAACGAGAAACTATTCAAAAGCGCGTGGCTGACGCCTACTACTCTCGCAGTCAAAAGAGCTTCTATATGGGCGGCAGAGTTCCGTATGGATTCCGGCTGATCCCGACAACCATTGATGGTGTCAAGACGTCCATGTATGAGATCAACACGGAAGAAGCAGAGCAGGTGCGTTTGATCTATGAGCTTTATTCCAAGCCAGAATGCTCCTACGGCGACATCATCCGCTACTTCCAGAGCCATGGCATTCTCAAAAACGGAAAGCCATGGGGACGCACACGCCTTGCAGACGTTCTGCGAAATCCCATCTACGTTCGTTCGGATCTATCCGTCTATGAGTTCTATCGGGACCAAGGCGCTATCATAGCAAATGACCCAGGCGATTTTATTGGCACAAACGGGTGCTACTACTACAAAGGGAAGGATTCCACCGGCCGCAAGCAGATGAATCTGGAGGGCAATCATCTGGTGCTAGCACCGCACGAGGGGATCATTCCCGCCGACCTGTGGCTGAAATGCCGTGCCAAGTGTCTGGAAGCGCAGCAGATTAAGCCGTATCAGAAAGCCAAGAACACATGGCTGGCGGGAAAGATCAAATGCGGCGTCTGCGGATACGCGCTGGTGGATAAGCACTATTCGACCACCCGCTCCAGATACCTCCTCTGCTCCAACAAAATGAACGCCAAAGCCTGTGCGGGTCCCGGAACGATCTACACGGACGAGTTTGAGCAGATCATCTATGATGAGATGCGAAAAAAACTGGCGCAATTCAGAAAACTCAGGCATTGTAAAGGGAATCGCATTAACCCTGAATTAACTACGTTGAGCATCCAACTCACGCAAGTCGAAAGTGAGATTGCCGCCTTAATGGAGCGCTTGTCGGTTGCAGACGATACCATGTTCCGTTATATCAGCGGACGCATCAAGGA
>DXUR01000871.1 GCA_019417795.1 Clostridiales bacterium
TCCAACCGGGAAGGGGTGGAAAAAATCGTGGTCGAGCCGTATCAGCCCTATCAGATCATGGTGGACGAGCACCACATTTCTGATTCCGGTCCCATCGTGCTTCTGCAAGTCTGGGACTGACAAATGGCGTGTCCCCCGTGGTAGATCGACAGCCTATTAAGGCGCCTGAAACAGCCGCAAGTCATCATTTTGGTGACTTGCGGTGTCTTTGTCCGCATTCCGATCCGAAATCGGTGCTGAAATTCAGTGCAAATCATCATGATAATGACTATACAGGGCAAACGCAATTTGTGCAATCATACGAAATTCGCTCAAAAGACCCCATTTTGGCCTATATAATTTTATATAATCAGGTCTTATTATAAAGGGTGCTATACTGACGGCAAATACCGCAAAGGAGAAAGAAATATGAGTTCATTTGACAAGGTGATCGGGTACAGATCCATCAAGCGGGAATTGCTGCAAATCTGCGATATGATCCGCAATCGAACGATCTATGAGGAAATGGGCGCTCGTTTGCCCCACGGACTGCTGCTGCATGGCAACCCCGGTTTGGGCAAGAGTCTTTTGGCAAATTGCTTCATAGAAGAATGCGGACTGAACACGGTTACGGTGCGTCGGGACAAAAGTGGCGACGCCTTTATCAACAGTATCGCGCAGGCGTTTGCAAAAGCAAAGGAAGAAGCACCCTCTGTCCTCTTTCTTGACGACATGGATAAATTTGCCAATGAGGATGACTCCCGCTGTGACGCGCCGGAATATGTGGCTGTGCAGGCGGGGATCGATGATGTAAAGGAAACGGATGTATTTGTGATCGCCACGGTAAACGAGATTTGTAAGCTGCCGGATTCCCTGTGCCGCTCCGGTCGGTTTGATCGTAAAATCGGGGTGTGGGCGCCAACGGCAGCCGATGCCGAAGCAATCATCGCCTACTACCTATCTGGGAAGCGGATCTCTGATGATATCAACATGAAGGATCTGGCAAAAATGATGAGCTATCATTCCTGTGCTGAGCTGGAGACGATCCTGAATGAAGCGGCGATCCGTGTAGCCTTCGCGCGAAAGGACAGCATCGGGATGGAGGACATGGTCGGCACGGTGCTGAAGCAGCAATACGGCGCCTCGGAAGATGTTCCCCACAATTCTGAGGAAGCTGTCAAAAAGACCGCGCTTCATGAAGCGGGTCATTTGGTGGCGTGTGAAATTCTATCCCCCGGCAGCGTTGGGTTCGCTTCCCTGCTTCCCTCCAGAGAAAATCGCTGCGGCGGCTTTGTCCATAATTGTAATGTGCTGCCCAATTCCTGTGAAGCGATCGTTGCGCTGGCCGGTAAAGCCGCCGTGGAGATGCAGTATCCGGGGCAGCTCGCAGAGGGCTGCGGCAGAGACATCAAGCGTGCGGTCAACTGCATCCGTGAAGCGGCCGCCAATGTGGGAAAGATGGGATTTTCTCTGCTTGATGTTGAAAGCGACCGCTCTGCCAGTATGTCCGAAAGCCTGAATGCCCGCAGCGAGGCGGCGGTGCAGGCAGAGCTGGAGCGGTGCTATAACAGGGCGAAAAGTGTCCTTTCCGAGAATGAACTGTTTCTTGAAAAAATCACCGAAGCGTTTATCGAGAAGAAAACGCTGCTCTATTCCGACATCCAACG
>DXUR01000872.1 GCA_019417795.1 Clostridiales bacterium
AAATCCGCCTTTCGAGAAAATGTAGTAGTGGTAGTTTGTTCCTTTCCCAAAGACTGCTGCATATTCCCGAATTAGTTCCAGTTCGTCCAAACCGATTTTTTCATTGCGGTATTTGCAGGAGCCGATGATATAGTCATTGCCCTCAACCGGCGTACCGACAATGTCGATCTGGATCTGCTTTTTCTTTTTGGGGTCGGTTCCCCACCACTGCCCGATCTCACTCAACTCGATAGGAAGATCATTCGCATAATAGAGCAAGTAGTCTTGGCACATCTTCTCAAAAATCAGACCCATATAGTCCGGAAAATACTGTTTCACCGCATGGGGGTAGATCTTTGCGATCCGCCCCGAATCAATAGCACTTGCATTGACCGGCACAAAACGGTACCAAAAACGAAAAAAATTGTCCGCCAGAAGATAGATCGTTTTTTTGCCCGGTTTCTCTGTGATCGGCGTTTCTTTTTTGACGATTCCAAGGTCTATCAACGTTTTGAGGTACTTCGCCACCACAGAGTTTTCTTCACCAACCTTCGTGGTGATATCATTCAGGCGAGAAGCCCCCTCTGCAATTGCCTTGATGATTGCATTATAAATTGCCGGCTCACGCAGCTCCTGCTTTAACAGGTTGGCCGGTTCCTCATAGAGGTAGCTGGAACGGTCAAACAAGTTTTCCATCAGTGCTTCATCTACGCTGTCACGAACATCCAATTTGTTGATATAATGCGGAACGCCGCCTGTGATGCCATAAATCAGGGCGTTATCTTCCTCGGACAGATTCGGATGGAATACCGCTGTTTCCTTGTAATCCAGCGGCATGATCTTGAATTGCGCTGTTCTGCGTCCATACAGAGGGCTTTCTTTGCCCAAGACCTGACTTTCCATAAAACTCATGGACGAGCCACACAGGATCAGGTACATCTGGGATTCTGTCCATTTATGGTCGATGATGTGCTGAAGCATTGCGGAAATAGCGGGTTTAGCCTTTGCAAGATAAGGGTACTCATCAATTACAAATACGATCCGCTGCTCCTTGGAGAGAGCTGTCAGTTCGTCCAATGCTGCATCGTAGGTTGTAAATTCTGGGGATGATTCTGCATTGGGTCGTTCAAAACTCATGATTGCCTTGGACAAGGCTTCTAGATTTTCTTTTCCGGTCGTATTCAAAGCAGAGAAGAAAATGGTCGGTTTGTCCTTGCAGAATTCATTGATCAGCGCAGTTTTTCCAACACGGCGTCTGCCGTAAATGACAACGCATTCAAACTTTCCATTCTCATATCGTTTGTTTAACTTCCGAAGTTCCTCATCGCGGCAGTAAAATCGGCTCATTTTGTTCCCTCCCCAAAGTGTATCTATCAAATTTATATACTCGTAAGTCAGTTTCTTACGAGTATAATACTTTATTCCTTACATAAAGTCAAGAAATATATTTTTGACGGCCCATCGAGAAACAGGAACGATACTTCCTATTTTCCTCAAAAATTGTGAACTCTGAGTTCCTGTTCATTTCGTTCCGCATCGGTTACAATACAGCCATAGCTTCGGCAAGCGTTCAAAGCAGCCCTCAAGCTATCCCGCCCCTTGAAAATTGAACACGCATTCTTCAGTCACGTTCCTGTGATGATGAGCCACGTCCGTAACAAATGCG
>DXUR01000873.1 GCA_019417795.1 Clostridiales bacterium
CTGCTGGAATGGCCGAGAGAGTGGCGGAGCCGTCCACACCAGTTGTGACAGAGGTGGAATAATTGCCAGTGACAGACTTAATGGAGAACACCGTGCCGGCGATGGGTTTGCCGCTCATGGCATCCCGCTTGGTGATCTTCATGTCGGGCAGCTTGTGGTTTTCGGCGGTCACGGTGTACTGCTTGTCACCATCGGTCGTGTCAACATAGACGCTGTGGGAAGTGGGGGTCAGGGCGTAGCCCTCCGGGGCCTCCACCTCCACGAACGTCCATAAGCCCTTGGTGACATCCTTGACCTCAATGATGCCACCATTACGAGTTACATCGCTGCCGACGATCTGACCGTCGCGGTAGATGTTGAACACAGCGCCATCCAGACCGGTATTCGTACCCGCAATGACTTTTTTGATGGTAATGTCGGCATCTCCGGCAGGCGGATGATCCGGCTCTTCCGGCTGCACCTCAAAAGAGAGCTTTCTTGGCGCATAGTATGCAAAAAAGCTCTGGCGGCCGGACACGCTGGATTTTGCGTAGACCGCCCACTTTGCGGACTCGTCCTCAACGATCGTAGCAACCGCTCCCTGGGCGGTGTATTTCTCGATCTGCTTCTGGAACTCTGCGTCCTCCTTGGCCTTCTGTGCCAAGAGCCAATCCACATAACCAAGATAGGTTTCATAGGTGTCGGCGTTCGCATATCCACCGGCGTCAATATCGCCGGAGGTGTCACCGCCCGCGGATTTGTTGCTCTGATGATCCCAGATGTAGGTCTGCAAGGCCATAAACAAGCTGCCGGGGATGTCGCCCTTGTAGTCTGCAATGTAGGTCATCATCCACTTTACATTCTCTTTAGTAATGGCGTCCATCTCGCCCAGCCCCGTACCTGCGACAGCGGCATCCCACAGGGCGTCACTGTCTGCGCCGGTGGCGCTTTGGTAGGTATAGCTGTTGAGGAAAGAAGCGGTTCCATAGCGATAGGAATAGCCGAGATCCATGCAGTATAGCTGCTTGCCTGCCGCCGTGGGTGGACGGTAAGAATAAGGCTGACCGGTGGAGGTCAGCCGGGTAGACCATAGGTTGGGATTTGTGGTGGGCTTGATGCCCGTTCCGCTGCCGGAGGCCGCCAATGCAGAGGTGGGCAGCAGGGTCAGCAAGGTCAAGAGAGCCAACATCGCTGACATGATCCGAGTTTTCCATGTTTTCATACACTGATTTCCTTTCGATTTTGTAATAGAAAAGCAGACCGGATCTCTCCGGTCTGCTCGTGTGGTGCGCCATACTTTATTTGTCTGTAAGCTGTTCGTCACAAAACTGCTTGAGCGCGGGAATATCTACCATTGCGGTTTCCCAGATGATCTCACGATCCATACTGCCATAGTTATGCGCCACGAGGTTTCGCATTCCCTTCATCGGCCCCCATTGGACGCGACTGCTGGTGGCCTTGCGGTATTCTTCCGATAGACCGCCGCTCAACTCGCCGATTTGAAGGATGCAGAACGAAATGGAGCGCTGATAGTCCGCGTCCTGATCAAATACGGCAAAGTCCGCGCCGTAGCGCTGGATCGTCTTACGAATCTCATCGCAATAGTCACGGATATGCTGGATACGCTGCAAATCAGGCGACATCATAGAGCCGGACCC
>DXUR01000874.1 GCA_019417795.1 Clostridiales bacterium
GTGTATAAGAGACAGCATCCATCTGGAGCTTGCTGCTTCCTGCTATGGAACAGGCGGCAGATATGGGCAAAGGTGCGGTTGTTCCCGCTGTTATCGGCTTTTGGCTGGGCATCCTGTTTCTGCTGATTTTGGATAGGCTCATCCCACACCTTCATCGCAATGCTGATCAACCGGAAGGCGTAAAAAGCGGATTTGGCAGAACGACCATGATGCTGCTGGCGGTAACGCTCCACAACATACCCGAAGGAATGGCGGTGGGCGTAGTCTATGCAGGCTTTTTGACCGGAAACGGCGAAATCACAGCGGCGGGTGCGTTGGCGTTGTCCCTCGGTATCGCCATTCAAAACTTTCCGGAGGGTGCTATTATCTCTATGCCTCTGCGGGCAGAGGGAATGAAGAAAGGGCAATCCTTTCTAAGCGGTGTCCTATCCGGCATTGTAGAGCCGCTGGGGGCAGTGTTAACAATTCTTGCAGCACAGGTTGTTGTCCCCGCTTTGCCGTATTTACTGAGTTTTGCCGCAGGAGCCATGATCTATGTGGTTGTGGAAGAACTGATCCCGGAAATGTCCGCAGGAAAGCACTCCAACATCGGTACAGTGTTCTTTGCACTGGGTTTCAACGTGATGATGGTGCTGGATGTGGTGTTGGGATAAAGATTTCTGTCCTGCCGCAAAAGTTTTTCGCCAAATGGAGTGAAAAAAGCGGATCGGATTAGACAGAAATCAAGAAAACGAATATCATAATTGGGAAAGCCGTAAAAAACGGCTTTACTTAATCGGCTTGAGTTAGTCTGCTCTAACTCGTTTTGAGGAGGTGTGAATTTGGAACATAAATACGACCCGTGGGCAATGTTTCACAGTACGGACATGGGTGACAATCTGGAAGAAGTGGTAGAAACCGAAAATTGTAAGGTGCTGCGGATGAGTGACCCCAGCGGTGATGGACTGATGACCATCTATCGGGTCTTTGACGGCGTATATCTGATGTACAACGACTTTCACATGACCCATTGTTACAGCCGCTTTAACAGTTCTGCTCGTATCTTCTGCATCGACCATTGTCGGGAAGGACGCATTGAACACCGTACGGACAACGATATGCGCTATTACATGGAGCAGGGCGATTTGCGAATGGATCGCCGCGTGCATCACAGCGGCGATATGTATTTCCCGGTGTCCCACTATCATGGCATTACCATCGGATTCTTCCTCGACTGCGCTGAAAAATCCGTGCGGGAGGCAATGCCGGGAGTCTCCGTTGATCTGGCGGCTCTGGCGGAGAAGTTCTGCGGTAAGGACAGCATCTATATCCTGCGCAAACACCCTTCCATTGAGCATATCTTCTCGGAGCTTTACAATGTTCCGGCAAAGATACGCATGGACTATTTCAAAATCAAGGTCATGGAGCTGCTGGTGTTCCTGCGGGCTTTGGAACTGTCCGAGTACAAGGATGAACGCCCGTACTTCTATTCCAGCCAAACTGAGAAGATCAAGGCGGTACATAAGCTGCTGACCGATGATTTGACCCGAAATTACACCACCGAGGAGCTGGCAAAGCAGTTCGATCTCAGTACAGCGGCTCTGAAAACCGGCTTCAAGGGTGTGTATGGCAGCCCCATTTACAC
>DXUR01000875.1 GCA_019417795.1 Clostridiales bacterium
AAGGGGTATGCAGCATCCGTAAAGCGGCAGAGCCGCTAACGGCTGCCCTACCTTTCCGTCGCGGAGAATTTACCACTTTATTGACAATCTCGGCGGCCCGCAAGGGCCGCCGTTCTTTTGCATCCGCCGGGCTGCCGGGGTTTGACCCTTGTATTTTTATGGAAAAACTGCTATAATAACTTGAATCTGGAGCATTCTGCCCAGACGGTGAGAATCTGACTTCATTGGAGCGTTTTATGCTGCATTATCTGCAAAATCTGTTTCAGGCGCTGGATGTTTCCTCGCTGACTGACGCGGTGCTCCGTGTAGCGGCGGTGTTCCTCTGCCTGACGGTCCATGAGACCTGTCACGGGCTGGCGGCGCTGGCGCTGGGAGACCCCACGGCGAAGTCCATGCACCGGCTGTCCCTGAATCCGCTGCACCACATCGACTGGCTGGGTCTGGCGCTGATGTTTACGGTGGGCTTCGGTTGGGCCAAGCCCGTGCCGGTGAATCCCAATTATTTCCGCAAGCCCAAGCAGGGCATGGCGGTCACGGCGCTGGCGGGGCCGGTGTCCAATCTGCTTTTGGCAGTCCTTTTCCTGGGAATCGGCAAGGTGATCTATCTGTACGCACCGTACAGCGAGGGCATGAATGTTTTCTTTGAGTGGTGCCTGTTTACGGTGGCCCCCATGTCCGTTGGTATGGGGCTTTTCAACCTGATCCCCATTCCGCCGCTGGACGGGTCCAAGGTACTGGCGATGTTTTTGCCCAACAGCGCCTACGGTCAGCTGATGCGCTACGAGCGGTACGGTATTCTGGTTCTGCTGGCGCTGAGTTGGCTGGGCCTTGGCGGAAATTTTCTTGGAAACGCGATCTACGGCGTGTACGAAGCGCTGTTTCATATCTTTTTTGCTTGAGGTGTCCTGATTTTGGAAAGTCCTGTATTCAAACTGGAAAAGGTGGTCCACTCCCGGTCTGAGGAGATGCAGGATTTTGAGGGTCCGCTGGATCTGATCCTGTTTCTTTTGGGGAAGAATAAGCTGGAGATCCAGGATATTTCCATCTCGTTGATTTGCGGCCAGTATATCGCATGGCTGGAGGATCGGCAGCGGATGGATCTGGAGGTTGCCAGCGAATTCGTTATCATGGCGTCCCATCTGGTGTATCTCAAGACCCGGATGCTGCTGTCCCTTGAGGATGACGAGGCCAAAAGCGAGATGGACGCGCTGCTTCAATCCTTGGAGGAACGGCGGCGCAGCGAAAATTACGTCCGGGTGAAGGCACTGGCCCAGCGGTTGGCGCCTATGGGAGAATTCGGTCGGAACATCGTGACCCGGAACCCGGAGCCGGTGAAGCGGGGCAAGGTGTTTGAATACAGCCATCAGCCGGCGGATCTGGTGCTGGCTATGGCGGAGATCCAGAACCGGGCCGAACGGAAACTGCCGCCCCCGCGAGCCGCCTTCCGGGAGATCGTGCAGCATGAGCCGTATCCCGTGGAGAGCAAGGCGAGAGACATTCTGCAAAAGCTGAAGGAGGGCGGCATCACCCGCTTTTTGCTGTTGTTCCGGGGCAGCCGGAGCCGCAGCGAGGTGGTGGCCACCTTTTTGGCGGTGCTGGAGCTGTGCAAGGC
>DXUR01000876.1 GCA_019417795.1 Clostridiales bacterium
TGCCGCAACTGCGGCGCATGGCATATCTTTTGCAGATGTGCAGCAACAACCTGAACCAGTACGCCAAAGCCGCCAATGAAAATGGTCGGGTCTACGCCGCCGACATGGAGGACCTGCGGCAGCGGTTGGATGAGCTGATTGAGATTGGTCGGCAGATCCTTTCCCGGCTGGCAGAACTCTAAAATTTCACCCCGCAGTTGGAGAACTGCGGGGGTACATAGACGGCAACACCATTGACAGGCTCATGCTCTATCCATATACTGAAAGCAGAAAGGCGGTGTCAATATGAAATTCGTAGCAAGAGTTCTCCTATTTCCTGTGGTTCTCCTGAGTGCATTTCTGGTACTGATGCTGAAATGGACGCTGAACCTGTCGGCGTTCGTGCTGGCGCTGCCCATGCTGTATATTTTCGGCTGCGGTCTTTATACGCTGTACTGCCGAGAGTGGCTGCAGTTTTTGATCTTGCTGGTGGCAGAGTTTGGCTGCTTCCTGCTCCTCACCGCCGGAACGGTCATTGTAGAAGCCGTGGAATGGTTCAGCGGCTGGATTGCAGAATTATAAAATTTTTATGCCGCCACTGTGCGGCATTTTCTTTTTGCCGGGAGGTGGTCAAACTGGCTGCAACAAGATTGATTGCACTGCACAAAAACAAGGGGAAATCCGTTGCGGCCTGCCTGAAAAGCCGCACGGATTACGCCCAGAACCCGGACAAGACACAGCAGGGCGAACTGGTCAGCAGTTACGAATGCAGTCCTTTGACGGTGGATGAAGAATTTATGCTGTCCAAACGGCAGTATGAACTTGTCACTGGGCGCAGACAAAAAAGTGACGTGATTGCCTATCAGATCCGGCAATCGTTCAAGCCCGGAGAAATCACTGCCGAGGAAGCCAACAAGGTCGGTTATGAGCTTGCCATGCGGTTTACCAAGGGTAAGTATGCGTTTATCGTTGCCACCCACACGGACCGGGAGCACATCCACAACCACATTATTTATAACTCCACTGCGCTGGACAGTACCCGGAAATTTCGGGATTTTTTATTGTCCGGGCTGGCTGTTCAACGGTTGAGCGATCTGATCTGCTTAGAGCATCAGCTTTCCGTCATTGAGATAAAACCCTATCGGGAGCGGCAGAAGCGCACACTCTACCCGCCCAAAGAAAGCAATCGTGACCGTCTATGTGGCGTGATTGACACTATTCTGGCGGAAAAGCCCAAAGACTACGAAGATTTTCTGCAAGGACTGGAGCAGCAGGGTTATGAGGTCAAGCGTGGAAAATACACCTCCGTCAAAGGCGCACGGCAGAAGCGATTCATCCGGTTCCGCACTTTGGGCGCAGGATATAGTGAAGAAGAACTGAAAGCTGTTATCTCTGGGGAAGCCGAACACCATCCCCGGCAGAAGCAGAAGCGCATCGTACCGGAACAAAAGTTTCAGATGCTGGTGGACATTCAGGCAAAGCTGGTCGAGGGAAAGAGCATGGGGTATGCTCGCTGGGCAAAGCGATATAATCTGAAAGAAATGTCCAAGACGCTGATTTTCTTACAGGAGCATAAAATCGGCAGCATTAAAGAAATGCAGGAACGTGTGGATGCAGCAACTG
>DXUR01000877.1 GCA_019417795.1 Clostridiales bacterium
AACCCTGCGTAGGGGCGGATGTCCCCATCCGCCCGTTCGATGGCCTCCGCACCCACGATACCAACCCTTGTATAATAAGCAAGACCGCACAAAGTGAATAGTGATGTATACTAAAGGCAAGCACTGTGGACTGGCAGCCACCCATACAGCCGAAAGGACTGGTCGGATGAGGCTACGGCCACAGCAGTTTGAAGAACGGTTAATGAGTTGGTTAACGCTGGACGTTTTATTACTGGCAAGGTTACTGCTCAAGCTAGCTGTGGGGCCGGTGCTAGAAAGAAAAGGAGACATCACCATGTTTTATGTCGGTCTGGACATCGCAGCGGAAAAGCACGACTGCTGTATTATGGCGGAAGAACGCCAGGTGCTGAAGCAGTTTGTGTTTCGCAATGACGCAGAAGGGTTTGAGTTCCTGAAAAAAACATTGACCAAGCTTGCTCCTACAGAGGAAATAAAGATCGGGCTGGAGAATACCGGCGTGTACGGCAGCAATCTGGTCCAGTTTCTTAGGCGTAATGGATATAAAACCTACACGTTTAATCCTCTGCTCATCAATAAGAGCATTCAAGCAACCACTCTAAGAAAAACAAAAACAGATAAAGCGGACGCCAAATTCTTGGCGCAATACCTCACGTGGGACAATTCTCAGCCCGACCATGACGTATCTTACCATATTTCCGAGCTAAAGTCACTAAGCAGATTGCGTTTTTCTTTGGTGCAGCAGCGTTCCAAGTGCAAAACGCAGGCCAAGGGCGTACTGGCACAGGTGTTTCCGGAGTTGACGCAGGTATTTTCCGATGTATTCGGAACCACTGCCCGGACGATTTTGTCCCTGTGTCCTTCCGCCCAACGCATTGCAGCGTACCCTGTTCCACAGCTGGCGGACCTGCTCCGGACGACATCCAGAGGACAACTGGGCCTGGAGAAGGCAGAGCTGCTTCACGCGCTGGCCGTACATTCGGTGGGAAACTCCTCCATTGCACTGGAATTGCAGCTTCAGATCTATCTGGAACAGATCACGCAGCTTTCTTTCCATATCTGCCGCTGTGAAGCCGCTCTGCGGACGATCCTGGCGCAGATGGACTCGCCCATCACTACCATTCCGGGCATTGGAACTGTCCTGGGTGCTACAATTTTGGGAGAGATCGGGGATATTTTCCGCTTTTCTTCTCCGGCCAAGCTGCTCTCCTTTGCCGGTCTGGAGCCGAGTATTACCTGCTCCGGAAAATCCGTCTCAGCCCCGGGAAGGATGGTTAAGCACGGCTCCCACTATCTGCGCTGGGCCTTCGGCCAAGCCGCTCGCTGTATCATCCTCCGCGACCAAACCTTTGCCGCATACGCCAGCAAAAAGCGAGCCGAAGGAAAGCATTTCAATGTGGTCTGCTCGCACGTTGCGAAAAAACTTGTGCGCCTCGTCTTTGCTCTCTTGAAAAATCATTCATCGTTTATTCCTAATTATTCATCTCTTGCCGCTTGACTTTTCATAGTTGGTCTCATCTGCCCCCTGGGATGGGGAAGGCTAAACCAGGTTCACCCGCACACATCCAAAATGACCTGGGCAAACATCTTTGCGCTGAGCACCAGATCATCCAGAAT
>DXUR01000878.1 GCA_019417795.1 Clostridiales bacterium
CTTTCGCCCTCGCCCCGGTAGCAGAAGTTAAAGGCTTTGTCGCTGCCTTTCACATCAAGCCGGAAGCTCCCGGCTGTGCCGCGCTGGTGGGCGTAGCGTGGTATTCCGTCCTCGTCCCGCCCTACGAATACGGCGTTGTGGTGGGCGGCTTCCTCGTAAATATCCCCGGTGGCAAAGAAAAAGCCCGTCACATCTTCATCAATGCGGCGGGCGGCTGTGAGGTAGTTCCTCGCTATGCGGTTGTCGGGATTGTGGGGCGGCAGTCGGAAGTCAGAGAGGGGCGCGGGGCTTGGTCTGTCCAGCGGCGGGGCGGCTCCTTTTTCTCCTGTCAGCAGTTCAACGGCTTCGGTGAAGCTCTTGCCGAAAAACTCCATGACAAAATCAATGGGTGCGCCGCCCTTGCTCTGGCTGTGCCTGTACCATTTGTTTCCCCGGACGGTCAGGCTGTCGTGCCGCTTCCAGCGGTATTCCTGTCCGGCGCGGGTAAGCTGCTCGCCCTGTGATTGCAGGAAAGAAACAAGGTCGGCTTGGTTGGCGCGGTCTATCTGTTCTTGGGTGTAATACATGGCTGATACCTCTCTTTCTGTGGTTGAATTGTTCATAGTTTTGATGTAGAATGAAACCGAAAAATCGGAAGTTAGTGAGGTGCTGGATTGTGAATGAAAGAGAAAGAATTATTCACTTATGGTTTGAAATGTGGCTTACAAAACAGGATTTAGGTATTGATAATATTTTTGCAGAAGATGTAATTTATACTGAAAGTTGGAGTCCAAAATATAATAACCGTCAAATCGTAAAACACTGGTTTCAGGAATGGAATACTCGTGGCAAAGTCGTTGCTTGGGAAATCAAACAATTTTTCCACAAAGGAAATCAGACGATTGTGGAGTGGTATTTCAAAAATGAAATGAACAATGGGAGCATAGAGGAATTTGATGGAATTTCGCTGGTTGAATGGACAAAGGATAATAAAATAAAATCATTGAAAGAGTTTGGTTGTAATTTGAATAATTATAATCCTTATGAGCATAGTGACCAGCCCGAATTTAGGGACGAAAGAGCAAGTTGGTTTTAATATTAGGGATCAATAGCGTCCATTTTATCAGAAAACATTTAGGACGGACAGGCAAAATAGCTTGCCCGTCCTTTTCTTTATCTCTCCTGTTCCTGCCGCTTGGTGCGGTTCTGTGTCTGCTCCGGCTGCTCGGCTTTCAGCGCAATATCCACGCATTTGCGTATCTTCTGAAGCTCGGCAACTTCGGCGCGGGCAGCTTTCAGTTTGGTGTAGTCGGTATCTCTCTGCGCTTTGAGGTCAGCGTATTCCTGTTTCCATTCGGAGATAGGCAGCGTCTTTGTATCCGTCAGATTTGCATGGAGATAGCGGCTTGCTGCGTTCCATAGAGTCAGCTCGGCGCGGTGGGCTTCCTCATACTTATCCCGTTTGTTCGTCCAGCCATTTTTCAGCTTTTTCAGTTCGGCATGAATGGGCTTGTACTGCAAATAATTCTCGCCGTTCTCTATCAGCTTTTGCAGCTCTTTCATGCGCTGCTCGGCGGTTTTCATTCCCTCCCGGATTGAATAGGCTTTAT
>DXUR01000879.1 GCA_019417795.1 Clostridiales bacterium
CATCGTTGGTTCAATTCCAACCTGACCCACCAGAAGAGGGACACCCTGAGAAGGGTGCCCCTTTTGCTTTTTAGGATGAAATGCTACAATGGTCGGAAAAATATAAAAGAGCTTGACGCACCTCGATAAAAAGAAAAGCGGAGCCAGGTTTTCCCTAGCTCCGCCTGATTATGTGGCTTTCAAAAATATTACAGAATTCTTGCAATCTCAAGCGCTTCGCCGATGGCTGCGATGACACCCCCGTTCGTTTTTAGGGCAGGTAGTACAAATACTAGATAGCTCAGCAACATCCAACATCTGCATAGTTGCAATCCGGGGTGTGGTACCCTTTATCCCAGCGTTGTCCAGAAATCGCGCACATTGTTGATATTATAGTAAATGTCCTCAGTGCTCACATGGATCAGATTCCAGTCCTCCAGAGGCACTGAGCCCTCTGCCGGTTCAATATCATCGCGGATAGGCCAACCGCCCAGGGTGTTGAATGGATCATTGCCGCTGGTATCACCATCCGTACCGCCCATCATAAAGCGGATTAGGAGCTTTGCTGCATTGGGATGCTGGCAGTTGTTGACAACATATAGGCTGTTGATTTGCGGAATACCAACAGTAGGTTCCAGATTGATAGGAACCAAGCACCAATTATTATCTTTATTTTTGCGGAGCTTTGTGGAAGAAGCAAAGCCAATGGGCGGAGTGGACTGTCCACGAGTACCAACGCCTTCGGCAACATCATCGGAAGAAGACGTAAAAATCGGCTCGTTCTCGTACAGACGCTTCAAAAATTCATAACCGGCATTCTCACAGCCCTCAGAAAGGACTAGGTCCTCGCCAGTTAAATCCTTATATGCATCCTCCAGCATGGCAGGAGTATCCCCCACACAGAAACCTGTTGCCCAAGATGCCCAAGCAAGGTCATTCAAAATGTTTTGCATCATTACGCGGCCTTTCCACTCGGGCTGTGTGACTTCCCAAATGTTGGTGACAGGGGGCTTATCAGGATATGCATCGCCATTGTAAAACAACTGTGTCATCTCAATATAGAGAGGCGTGCTGGTCTGCTTGTAAATATCGTCTACATGGGACAGAATATCTTCCGGCCGATAGTTATAGAAAATGTTCGACTCTACGTATTCAGCGTAGATAGATCCGTCTTGATCTTTATAGTGAACCACATCCGCCACATACCGACCGGCCTCATACTCGCGAGTTACCTTTTCCAGAAGTTCGCTACCGCTGATATCGAAAGCGGTGCAGACAACACCGGGATACTTAGCGTTAAAGGCGTTAGCCACCTTGCCGCAGCGAGAAGAAATAGAATACAGTGTAACACTGCCTTCCTGCTTGGCCAACTCATACAGTTCCTCTTCTGTTTCATCGGTATTAAAGATACCAGAGGACTTTTCCCACTCCGTCAGCTCCGCCTCAGCGCCTTCCGTCTGGGGTGCATCTTTCTGCTCAGTGGAAGATTCTTTTGAGCCACCGCATGCGGTCGTCAGCAGAAGCATTGCTGCCATCAAGCCGCAAATTGAACGTTTTTTCATTGTCGTCATGCAAGAGACCCTCCTTTTATATTAATGCATCTGGCTGG
>DXUR01000088.1 GCA_019417795.1 Clostridiales bacterium
GCTTCAGACCGTAATTGCTTGTGTTTTCCATACAATTCCTCCTTGTTATGCAGCCGTAACGAATTGCGTCCGCCATATTCGCCATCCCCCACCACCGGGAAAAGTTGTACGGAACCGTGCAGCAGCCCCTTTTTCTCCTAAAACATGACAAAAAAAGCCCCGAAGGAAAACCTTCGGGGCTTTTTCAGTCGATTGATTCGATTCAGCTGCTTTTAGTCGGTGACGTAGGGCAGCAGAGCGATCTGACGGGCACGCTTGATGGCCTCAGTCAGCTCACGCTGATGCATGGCGCAGGTGCCGGTGGTCCGACGGGGCAGGATCTTGGAACGCTCAGAAATGAAACGACGCAGCTTGGCGGCGTCCTTATAATCAATGCACTCGCACTTCTCGGCGCAGAACTGGCAGACCTTACGGCGCTTGTTGCCGCGTGCGGGACGGGCGGGACGAGCTTCACGATCGAAAGCCATGATTGCTTCCTCCTTATAGTAATATCAGAACGGCAGTTCGCCGTCATCCTCGCCGATCTCGGCGAAGTCAGAGCCGCTGGCGCTGAAATTGCTGGGAGCGGCGCTGTGGGAAGCGGGGGCGGGAGCATAACCGGGGTTGTAGCCGGAATTGTCGCCGCCGTCGCGCTTGGAATCCCCGAAATACACATTGTCGGCCACGACCTCGGCACTGCGGCGCTTGCCGCCGTCCTTGTCGGTCCAGTCCCGGATCTGCAGGCGGCCCTCCACCACGGCCATGCGGCCCTTGGTGAAGTATTTGCTCACAAATTCGGCGGTGCTGCGCCAGGCCACGATGTCGATGAAGTCCGTTTCCTTTTCGCCGGACTGGGACTTGAAATCCCGGTCAACAGCCAGAGAGAAGGACGTCACCGCCGTACCGCTGCCGGTGCGCCGGAGCTCGGGGTCACGGGTCAGGCGACCCATGAGAATGATTCGATTCAGCATGTGCTGCTCCTTTACTCGCCCTTGCAGACGATCAGGGAACGCATGACGCCCTCGGCGATCCGCAGCTTACGATCCAGCTCGCGGGGGAATGCCGGGCCGCTGACGAAGGTCATGAGCACATAATAGCCCTCGGTCTTGTAGTTGATGGGATAAGCCAGCTTGCGGTTGCCCCACTCCTCAACCACGACGTCAGAGCCGTTCTGCTCGGCCAGGGACTTGAAGTTCGCAACCTGAGCGGCGATAGCCTCCTCACCCTGTGCAGGGTCGAGCACATAGACGACCTCGTAATTGGCAGTAATCTTTGCCATATTTGCACCTCCTTTTGGACAAATGGCCCTCATTCTCAGATGAGAGCAAGGATTTACTTACATATTGCAAGCTTTATCATTATATCCGAAATACAGCAAATGTCAAGGAAAATATTGAATTTTTTCAAAAAAATCCGAATTGATGTAACTTTCCCCGGGAAAACGGTTAAAAAAAGCGGCAGGCCCCGGAAATCCGGGGCCTTGTTCCGCTCAACCGCTCAAATATTCGTTGGGGTCTACGGCCTTGCCGTCCTTGGTGACGGCGAAGTGCAGATGGGGCTGTCCGGACTCCGCCGCCGCGGTGGTCCCCACCGCGCCGATGATCTGCCCGGCGGACACCGGGTCCCCGGCCTCCACGTTGGGCTTGGCCTGGAGATTGGCATAGGTGGTCTGATAGCCGTTGTCATGCTCCAGCACCACGGTGGTGCCCATCAGGGGATCGTCCGTCACCGACAGCACCGCCCCTGCGGAGGCCGCCAGTACCGTGGTTCCCTGCTGGGCGGCGATGTCCACGCCGTTGTGGGTACGCCAATCTCCCAAAGTAGGACTGTATACCAGCTCCTCCATGGAAAAAGCCGTCAGCACATCCCCTCGGAGCGGGGCCACCACCAGACGGGGGGCTTCCGCCGCCACAGGCGTGTGATCCACCTCCACCTCCGGCAGCTCCTTGGTTTCCTTTGGCGGGACCGGCACCGGCGCCGGCTCCAAAGTCTCCACTGTCGGAAGTCGCACCTCCGGCATTTCCACCGGCTGCGACACGGAGACCTGGGGCGTCACCGCCTGCTGGGGCAGCGGGTCCTCCCGGTCCTGCAGCAGGACCCAGCCGCACACCCCCACCACCAGCAGGCACACCGCCAGCGTGCCGTAAAAGCCAATGCCCGAAAGTACGTTTTTCACCTTGTTTTCCATACAATACCTCCCTTCCTGTTTATAGGTACGGAAGGAGTATGGTCAAAAAATCCAAAGGCTATACCAAACCCGGCAATTTTCCACTGTCAGCGGCGCGGAAATGAGAAAAAAGCTTTTTTTCTCCGATGCGATGTGGTATAGTTGGGAACGTACACAGAACTTCGCGTGGGAGGGGATCTCATGAACTACACCGGAAGCATGATCCTGTTTATTTTTCTCGTCCAGTTGGCGGCGTACACCCTCAAGTGGCTCATTGGGTTCGGGAATCCCCTGATCTCCGCACCGCTGCTGGCCATGCGGCTGGACAACACCCTGATCACACCGGGCAGTCTGCTGCCGGATCTGGTCATCAACGGCCGGATCACCTGGCAAAGCCGGAACAATTTCCGCTGGCGGGCCATCCTTCCCCTGCTGCTGGCCATGGTGGCCGGGGTGGTCCCCGGGACCTGGCTGCTGCGCTTCTCCCTGCCCTGGATCATCAAAACGGTTTTGGGCGGCGTTGTGGTATTTCTGGGGCTGGAAATGGCCACCCGCCGGCTGCGCCCCATCCGCCCGGACCGTCGGGAAATCCCGTGGCTACGGTATCTGGTGGCCTTCTTCTCCGGTATGTGCGCGGGGCTGTTCGGCATCAATATGTTTCTGGTAGCCTACCTTCAGCGCACTGCCAAGGATTACGATGAATTCAAGGGCAGCATTTGCTTCCTCTTTCTGGGTGAAAACCTGTTCCGCACCGGGCTGTATCTCTGCACCGGGCTCCTGAACCGCTCCTCCCTGTGCTTCAGCCTTATCTCGCTGGCCGCCGCCTTCTGCGCCGCCCGGCTGGCCCGGCTCCTCTCCCCTCACATCAGCGGAGAGCGGCTGCAAAAGCTGTCCATCGTGTTTTTCCTGCTGGGCGGCGTCAGCATCATCGTGAAATCCGTTTTGCTGCATACATAAGAAACGCTCCCGCACCTTTTCGGTGCGGGAGTGTTTTTATCTCAAATCCGGAACAGCCGTCTGCCGTTTTCCCACGTCACGCGGGTCATTTCCTCCGCCGTCACGCCCTTCCACTCCGCCAATTTCTCGATCACATAGGGGAGATAGCGGCTGTCATTCCGCTTGCCCCGCATGGGTACCGGAGCCATATAGGGAGCGTCCGTCTCCACCACGATCCGCTCCAGCGGCGTCACCGCCGCCACCTCCGGGGCCCGCTTGGCGTTTTTATAGGTGATGGGGCCGTCAAAGCCCAGATACCAGCCCCGCTTCAGCAGCTCCGCTGCCATCTCCGGTGAGCCGGAAAAGCAGTGGAACACGCCGGTGACGGTGGGAAATTCCTTGATGATGGCAAGGCAGTCCCCGTAGGCTTCCCGATCATGGACGATCACCGGCAGATCCAACTCCGCCGCCAGTGCCAGCTGCTTGCGGAATACCGTCTGCTGAAACGTTCTGGATGGATTGTCCTCCCAGTAGTAGTCCAGTCCGATCTCCCCGATGGCCACCACCTTGGGCCGCTCCAAAAGCTGCCGCAGCTCCGTCAGGTCGCCGTCCTGAAAGCCGTCGCAGTCCTCCGGATGGATGCCCACGGCGGCGTACACATGCGGGTACCGTTCCGCCAGCTCTGCCGCCGCACGGGAGGAGGGCAGGTCGCATCCCGGGTCCAGCACCAGCCCCACGCCGACCCCCGGCATGGCGGAAAGGAGCGCATCCCGGTCGCTGTCAAAGCGGTCCGCGTCATAATGGGCATGGGTATCAAAAATCGGCATAATCCTCTACCTCGTTCGTTTTTTGTTCCAGTATACACGGAAAGCGGCCGTTTGAAAAGAAAAACCGTGGGAGGACCCACGGTTTTCCGAAGTTCATTCTGTTGGCTCCTTGGGCAGCGTCACCGTGATCACGGTTCCCTTCCCCGGCTGGCTTTCCAGCCGGAGGGTCCCGTGGTGATACGCTATGGCGTGTTTCACGATGGACAGCCCCAGCCCCGTGCCGCCAATGGCCCGGGAATGGCTCTTATCCACCCGGTAAAACCGCTCAAAGACCCGGCTCTGATCCCCCTCCGGGATGCCGATGCCGGTATCCCGAACCAAGAGGGTCACGTCCCGATCCGTTTCCGCCACCTCTACGGTAACGCTTCCGCCGGGGACGTTGTACTTCACAGCGTTCTCGCAGAGGTTTCGGGCGATCTCGTACAGCAGCCGCCGAACGCCGAAAACCGTTCCGGCGGTGCCGGTCACGGAAATGTGCACCGCTTGTGCCGCCGCCTGTGCTGTCAGAGAGCGGGCCGCCTCCTGCGCCAACTCCAAAACGGATACCTGCTCATGGGGCAACGCACCGCCCTCGTCCAATTGGGACAGGCGGAGAATATCGTTGATCAGCGCCACCAGCCGGTCCGCCTCCTGATGGATGCGGCTCAGGAACCGGGGCTGATCCCCCGGCTTCACCAAGCCGTTTTCCAGTAATTCCGCGCTGCCGATAATGGACTGCAAGGGCGTTTTCAGTTCGTGAGACACGTTGGCGGTGAACTCCCGCCGCATCCGCTCGGCTTCCGCCTGCTCCGTCACATCAAAGGCCAGCAAAACCGTACCCAGCACCTTGCCGTTGGATTCGATACGGCTGAAATCAAGCTGGTATTCCCGGCCTCGCCGCTTTGCCCGCAGCTGACTGTGCCCGGTCTCGGCGGCGTCATGGATGGCGGCGGTCAGGTCCGGATGGCGATCCACTGTCAGGAAATCCTGTCCTACGCAGGTACCGTCCGCATGAAACAGTGCTTGGGCCGCCGGATTGATGCTGAGGATGCGCCCGCTGTGGTCCAGCAGCACCAGACCTTCCCGCATACTGCCGGTGATCTGTTCAAATTCGTCCTGCCGCTGCCGGAGGTCTCTGGTCCGATGGCGGATCTCCTGCTGCTGGGCGTAGACCCGCCCCAACAGCGGAGACAGCTCCTCATAGGCGTTGTTGTCCAGCGGGTGCTCCAGATCCAGCCGGTTCAGCGGCTCCACCACCCGTCGGGCCGCCCGGCTCGCCAAGAGTGCGGAAAGTCCCACCGCCAACAGCGCCACCACGATGACGGCGTGGAGCATCCCAAGAACCAGCATCCATACCGTTTTCTGACTGCCGGAAATGCGGAGCACAGAGCCGTCCGTCAGGCGCACCGCCTGATAGAGCATCTTTTCCGTCAGCGTCTCGGAATAGCGGGCGCTGCTGCCGCTGCCGCCGGTGAGCGCCTCCCGGATCTCCTCCCGCTGGCCATGATTTTCCATGGGCTGCGTATCCGTTCGGGTGTCATACAGCACTGTGCCGTCCGATGCCACCCAGGTCAGCCGCTCCGCCGTGTCCCGGACGCGGGCCAGATAGTCCGCGCCGTCCGCTTCCACCGCCGCCGCAGCCAGTGTCAGTTCTGTCTGAAGCTGCTGTTCCCGCACCGTGGCGAAATAGGTGTAAAGGCAGCCGGTGATCACCAGCAGCGATGCCAGCAGCACCGTCAGTGACGCCGCCAGAGTCGAACGAAATATCTTCCCGGTCATAGGCCGGTCTCCATGCGGTAGCCCACGTTCCGAACGGTCTCGATCAGCTTGCCGTAGGCCCCTAACTTCTGCCGCAGGGTGCGGATGTGCATATCCAGTGTGCGGCTGTCATCCATGTACTCCATATTCCACACCTGTGTGAATAGCTGTTCTCTGGTGAATGCCATTCCCGGATGGGACAGAAACAGCCGCAAAAGCTCAAACTCCTTATAAGTGAGCTGGAGCCGCTGGCCGTCCGCCGTCACGGTGCGGCAGTCCAGGTCCATAGAAAGGCCCCCGGCAGAGAGCACATGGCCCGTATCGGCGGGATGACACCGCCGCAGCACCGCCTTCACCCGGGAAACCATCTCCATGACGCCGAAGGGCTTCACCAGATAGTCGTCGGCCCCTAAGTCCAGACTTTGAATTTTGTCATATTCCGCGCCCTTGGCCGTGGCCATGATGACGGGGATGTCCCGCAAGGCCGGTGCGGCCTTCATCTTTTTCAGCAGAGACACACCGTCCTCCCCCGGCAGCATCACATCCAGCAGGACCAGCTCCGGCGTTTCCGTCTGCAGCGCCTCCCAGAAGGGTGCTCCATCGTCAAAGCCTCTGGCCTCAAAGCCGGTGGATGTCAGGGCGTACAGCTCAATATCCCGGATACTGGCGTCGTCCTCCACGCACCAGATCATAGCAATCTCCTTATGTCAGTGTGATTTCGTCCTTGTGGGTCCCGGTCACGGAGTAAATGACCCACTCGGCAATGTTCGTGGCGTGATCGCCGATGCGCTCGTAGTACTTGGCGATCATCAGCAGGTCCAGGGCGTATTCGCCGTCTGCCGGGTCCGCCGCGATCTTTCCGATCAGGCTCTGCTTGACCCGGGCAAACTGCTCGTCCACAACGTCATCCGCCGCGATGACCTTTTTCGCCAACATTATATCACATTTCACATAGGCGTCCACACTTTCCGTCACCATTTGTATGACCGCCTTCGCCATTTCCTTCAAAAGGGCGTCGTTTTCCGCCTGCCTCCCGTCTAAAAAGGCTACGATCTCTGCGATGTCCTCCGCCTGGTCGCCGATGCGTTCCATGTCGGTGATCATCTTCAATGCGGCGGAGATCTGCCGCAGATCCCGGGCCACCGGCTGCTGCCGCAAAAGCAGCTTCAGGCAGAGGTTTTCGATCTCCCGCTCCTTGTGGTCGATCTCGCTGTCCAGAGGAGCTACCTTGGCGGCCAGCGCCGTGTCCCCCTCCGTCAACGCCTGAGAGGACAGGGCGATGACCTCCTCGCACAGCGCCCCCATCTCGATCATCTCGTGGTTGAGCTGCAAAAGCTGTTCGTCGAATTTATTGCGCATCTTATCCAAACCTCCCGGTGATGTAATCCTCCGTCCGTTTGTCGGCGGGGGTGGAAAACAGCTGCTCTGTCTTGCCGAACTCCACCAGCTCCCCCAGCAGGAAAAAGGCGGTGTTGTCGGAAATACGGGCGGCCTGCTGCATATTGTGGGTCACCATAACCACGGTGTACCGGCTTTTCAGCTCCGCCGCCAGATCCTCAATTTTAGAGGTGGAGATGGGGTCCAGAGCGCTGGTGGACTCGTCCATCAGCAGCACCTCCGGCTCCACCGCCAAAGCCCGGGCGATGCACAGCCGCTGCTGCTGACCGCCGGAAAGCCCCAAGGCGCTTTTCTTCAGCCGGTCCTTTACCTCGTCCCAGATGGCGGCGGAACGCAGAGAGTTCTCCACGATCTCGTCCAGCTTCACCCGGTTTCGGATGCCGTGGGTCCGGGGGCCGTAGGCCACGTTATCGTAAATGCTCATCGGGAAAGGGTTGGCCTTCTGAAACACCATGCCGATCTGCTTGCGGAGCCATGTGGGGTCCACAGAGCTGCCGTAGAGGTCCTGTCCGTGGAAATCCACCTCGCCGCTGAGCTTCACACCCGGGATCAGGTCATTCATCCGGTTCAGCGTCCGCAGAAAGGTAGATTTGCCGCAGCCGGAGGGCCCGATGAAGGCGGTGATTTCGTGCTCAGGAATGGCGATGGATACATCGTGAAGGGCATGGTTGGGGCCATACCAGAGATTCAGTTTTTTTGCTTCCAAAATTGGTTCCATAGGATCTCCTCAATTCTTTTTCAGCTTCCGCCCCAGAAACACGGCGGAGAGGTTGATGAGCAGGGTCAACAGCATCAGAATGGTGGCGATGGAGAAGGCCACCGCCGTCTCGCCCCGTTCGTTGGCGTAGACATACAAAGCCACCGTCAGCGTGGCGGAGGAGGAATGAAGGGCCGTGAAAAAATCGTTGAGCACCAAACCGAACCCGGCGGTGTACAGCAGTGCCGCACTTTCCCCCACGATGCGGCCGACGGCCAAAATGCAGCCGGTGACGATGCCGTCGATGGCGTTGGGCAGCACCACGGTACGGACCATGCGCCACTTTCCGGCTCCCAGCCCCAATGCTCCCTCCCGGTAGGACTGGGGCACGGTTTTCAGGCTCTCCTGGGTAGTGCGGAGAATGGTAGGCAGGATCATCACCACCAGAGTCAGTCCACCCGCCAGCACGCCTGCCTGCAAATTCATTTTCTGCACGAAAAACAGCATACCGACAAGGCCGAAGATAATGGATGGGATTCCCGTCAGGGTCTCGGCAGCGAACTCAATGAGGCTCACCAGCCGCCGGTTTTCCGCGTACTCCGTCAGATAGATGGCGGCCCCCACGCCCAAGGGCAGAACGATGACCATGGCCACCAGAATAATATACAATGTGTTGAGAATATTCGGTAAAATACCGATCGTATTCTTAATATAGCTGGTCTGGCCGGACAGCAGCTCCCAAGTCAGCCCCGGGATCCCCCGGCAGAAAATGTAGCCGATCAAAAATACCAGCAGTGCGCAGGTCAGTCCGGCGCACAGCCACACCAGCGCACGCATCCCCCGGTTGTAGACCCGGCGGCGAAGGGATAAGGTTTGTCCGTTCATGTCAGCCCTCCTTCCGGTTCTTAACGCACACGTTCAGAAACACATTGATGAGCATGATAAAGAGGAACAGCACCAGGCCGATGGAATAAAGCGCCTGCTGATACAGGCTTCCCACACTGGCGTAGGCCATGCCGGAGATAATGCCGGTGGTGAGAAAGCGCACCGGCGTAAACAGCCCCGGCATATTGGACACGTTGCCCGCCACCAGAATGATGGCCATGGCCTCGCCGATGGCCCGGCCCACGCCCAGCACCACCGCGGTAG
>DXUR01000880.1 GCA_019417795.1 Clostridiales bacterium
GTTCATGTTCGGCGGTCAGGCCAGAATGCCCATTGTGCTGCGGGCACCGGATGGACAGCTGACCAATGGCGCCGCCCAGCATACGCAGTCGGTGGAGGCATGGTTCACGCATATTCCGGGCTTAAAGGTCGTCTCGCCCTCCAATTCCTACGATGCCAAGATGACCCTGATCGCCGCTATCCGCTCGGATGACCCGGTGATCTATTTTGAGAATAAGACACTGCTGAAGGAGAGCGGCGAAGTGCCGGAGCTCGCGGACGAGGTTCCCTACGAGCTGGGGAAAGCGCGGGTGGAGCGGGAAGGCGCAGACGTGACCATCGTTTCCTATTCCATTGGAATGAAGCATGCCCGCGCTGCCGCAGACGCACTGAAAAAAAGGGGATACAGCGCGGAAGTCATCGACCTGATCTCCCTGCTGCCCTGGGATCGTGAAGCCGTGCTACGCTCTGTGCGGAAAACCCACCGTCTGTGTATCCTGCACGAGTCCGTCAAACAGGGCGGCTTTGGCGGAGAAATTGCCGCCACGGTAGTGGAGGATGCCTTTGATGCACTGAAGGCGCCTATTTTGCGGATCGGCGCACCGTTCTGCCCATCGCCCTTTTCCCCAACACTGGAGCCGCAGGTCCGTTTGTCAGGCGAAAAGATCATCCGTGATCTGCTGAAACTGCTGGAATATCACTGATCTCAGCTGTGTGCATCATGGGAAGACTGCCGGGATCACGGCATAACAATTTAAAGAGTTGGAGGAATGCCACGTGCAGACATTGGAAACAGCATTGAAAACGATCATACAGGATGCGGACAGGCTTATCTTCCGCGGAATTGAGGAAAAATATCTCAGCGATGCTCTGGGGCGGCGCAGAGGTACGGCGGAAGCGCTGGTATTTCCGTTGAACACGCAGGAGGTCAGCAGCGTACTGCGCTATGCCCATGAGAACCGCGTTCCGGTCACCCCTCGTGGCGCGGGAACCAATCTGGTGGGCTCCACGGTACCTGTCAAGGGCGGCATCATCCTTGACCTTTCCCGCATGAATCGGGTGCTGGAGTTGGATGAGGACACCATGACGATCACCGTAGAGCCGGGCATCCTTTTGCAGGAGGTGCAGGCGTATGTGGAGCGGCGCGGCTTCTTTTACCCGCCGGACCCCGGCGAGAAGGCGTCCAGCATCGGCGGCAACATCAGCACCAATGCTGGCGGGATGCGGGCGGTAAAGTATGGCGTCACCCGCGACTATGTGAGGGGACTGGAGGCTGTGCTGGCGGACGGAACGGTTTTGCAGGCGGGCGGCAAGCAGGTCAAGGATGCCAGCGGTCTATCCCTCAAGCATCTGCTGATCGGCTCCGAAGGAACGCTTGCCGTCCTCACGAAATGTGTGCTGCGGCTGCTGCCAAAGCCGGAGACTGCCGTCAGCGTTCTGGTTCCTTATCCCGATTTGAACACCGGTATCCGAAGTGTGCTGACGATCCTGCGTGCGAATGCGACCCCCCCCGCGGTGGAGTTCATGGAGCGGAAGGTCGTGGCTCTGGGCGAGGACTTCTCCGGTGTGCGCTATCCCCGCCCCGATGCAGGC
>DXUR01000881.1 GCA_019417795.1 Clostridiales bacterium
AATATAGACAAAGCTTGTTTTCGCATAGCTTCGGTCGAATTGCTTACTACTGTCGCGCGCCCCATGCTGATGCTCATATCAATTTTTACGTTGGCGTAGTCGCTTTCATCAATCGTTGATGCCGCTTCTGCAGCAGCACGTTCAATCGAACTAGTTGAGTTTGGATCCGGCTTTCCCTCAAATCTGACCTCAAGGCTCTTTACCCCAAGTGATTCATTCAACTTCTGTCGGGCATCATTTCGGAGAACGGGCTGGAGCTCAAAGGACTTTCCGGTTGCGGGCATATCCGATTTTAGGGACACCCAATCTGCAATAGCTGATGGCATGGGTCCCGACGATGAACGCAATAATGCTATATACGGTGTGCCAGAAACTGGCAACAAATACGTATATTCTAAAATTGAAATGATGCCGGTTTGATCTCTGCGCGTGGCAAGATTAGAAACAGATCCTGAAGCGTCACCAGCTTCAGGCCAATCAGATAGCTCTCGGTTCTTTGTCAAGTGCATGTAGAAAACTGCTGGAGAATAGCATGATTCACATTGCCCAGCTATCTTACGACCTCGAATTTCAAAGGCTTGTGATTCTTTTTTGCAAGAATTCATGAACCGTTGCCAAGCATCAGCACTCCAAGTGTGTCTGGTTCCATCTTTGTCGATCTCAACACCTGCGTAGAAGCGTACTTTCTTTGCCATCTTGTGCTCTCCAACTTCGGGTAAGCTTACAGTCGCTAAGTTACAGCTTTACCCAAGTATCCCATGTACGCTCGTTTGCGCGAGTAAACGACACGCCTCAGACATCAAGCAATACATGGATCTGTCCAATGAAAATGTCAAACTTGTTTTAGACATTAAGCAATAAGAGATCCATAGGATGGTGAGGAACGATGATGAACACACTGGTTGAGGAAGCCACGCTCCAGTTCCTTCAAGAATCCAAAGGTCTCTTTGATAACTTGCCGATGTTCGGCGTGGATGCAGGAGACCTTATCCTTCAGATCAAATCAAACAACACCTCCCTTCCTGAACTGCGCAAGGAACCGGAATGGCAGCAGGTCTACACTCTCTTGATCAAAAAGAGTGAGAAGGACCCCTCTTGGTGGCGCACCCCGCTTGGGAATTATGCGGCTCAAAACATGCCGATCGAGGATAGAACCATCACCAAGTCGGAGGCCGCAAAAATACTAGGTGTGAAGAATGCTACAGTTGCCACTTTGGTTCGGCGCGGTACGTTGCGTTCCGATAACGGCAATCCGTTTCTTTCTGACGTGCTGGAGCGCATGCTTTCTCCTAAGAAGGCTGGTCGTCCACGTGCGAAAACAAATGACGCTCAAGCATCAGCTAGGGTGCCCAATGGCCGAGTGAAGCCTATCCTGAAGTGGGCTGGCGGCAAATCCCAGATGCTTGACGTGCTTCTTCCGAAAGTTCCGGCGCATTATGGCAAATATATTGAACCATTCTTCGGCGGCGGTGCGCTGTTTTTCGCGCTTCGCCCTAAGAACGCCGTGATCGCGGACAGCAACCCCGAACTTGTGAACCTATATATGCAAGTAAGGGATC
>DXUR01000882.1 GCA_019417795.1 Clostridiales bacterium
AAAGGAGGCTGCTAAATGACTTATATCCTCCCGGTACTCTATGTAATTGTGTCTTATACATTCTTTCTTTTGGCAGTTCATTTTGGCAATGCAATCACATTGCAGATAGTATCGATCCTTCTGCCCTTTATTATGGGGATCGTCAATTTGATTGTTGTGCTGACCGTAGGAAGAAAGTGGTCGAGAAAAACATTGCTGAACTGCACTTTGATTATCAAGTATGGACTAATCCCGTTCTACCTGATCGGAGGGAGCATCACTGTATATGTAACGCTGATGGCATTCTTCCCATTGCCGCTGATGGCGTTGTTCGGACTGGTAACCATTGTTTTTTTGATTTTGGGATACGGGATTCTATTAGGGGCAGCTCCCTATGCTATCGCTTATCTGATAAAGTCATGCAAAGACGGCATACATCCGAAATGGTTGGCGGTTTTAGCTGGAATCTGCCAGTTCTTCTTTTCCTTTGATGTACTTGCAATGATGGTTCTGACATTAAAGGAGCGGCACCGGGTCAAAACGACGATTGCCGTTTTCTGTGCAATGTGTCTTGCGCTCCTGCTTATCGTACTCTATGTGGTCATGACGCTGATAGGGGCATAATCGACCTTTATATAGGATATGAGTTGTTCATACATAAAACAAATTTGATAGAATCGCAGAAAGGATTTACGCTTATGAAAAAACAATGGATTGCTTTACTGACAGGATGTGTGCTGGTATGCAGTATGCTGGCCGGATGCGGCTCAAAACCTCAGACATCAGCTCCGGCAGCTGCGGGCAGCGATAAAGGCTGTACGGATGAGGCCATTCTGTCTCAGCTGAAAAATGACGGGACACCTGAGTTCGTACTGGATGGCACTTACTACACACTTCCTTTGGAAACTTCCCAGCTGATACAAGCCGGCTGGAGTTTGGAAACGGAAGAATATGATGCAGCAGAGGTTTCTCTGCAACCCGGCGAGCGTATTTATGGGGAACTTTCCAAAGACGATCAGGAAATAGATGTTGCAATCGTAAATGCCGGGACAGAGCCATGCAAGCCTGCTGAGGGCGGAACGGTGGTAGAACTGGAATACTCTGCCGATAAGGATCAACCAAATCCTGATTTCTTTGTAACGCTCAATGGGATCAACTGTGCGATGTCCAACGCAGCTTTACAAAAGGCGCTGGAAGGTGTAGACGGATATAAACTGAATTCCGCAGGAAATATCGACATCAATCGTACTGTTGATGATGATGAAATTGCTGTTTATAAAGTCATTCTGGATGATGACTACACAGCAATCACGCTTGCTTCGGACAATGTTTTTGAATACAAGGATTATCAGCCGCAAGAGGTAAAAGAACAGGCATCTAATGAAAAGATTGCCGCTTACAAGGATACTACAAAAGCCGAGATGGAGCCGTATGCTCAGGATTTCAATGCGATCATCGAGGGATATGAAGAAAATATGGTCGTTGGATTTTACAGTGAAGGTACTATTTGGGGCGAAGAAGTCGGTGAATATAAATCTATTGCCGGAACGCCACTCGCTACGGATGTGTCTCTCT
>DXUR01000883.1 GCA_019417795.1 Clostridiales bacterium
CCAGCTCCAACAGGAAGCGCCGCACCGGCAGGTCAAAGCGCCGGTAGATGGCGGTTTCAAAGTAGAGAAACACCTCCCGGAACACCCGCGCCACCAACTCCGGCGTCCACGGCTTGCCCGGAGACATACACCGGGCGGTGATGGCTACGCCCAGCGGATAGCCCACGGATTCTTTCAAAATTCCGTCGATCTCACTGTCTGCCGCCTCCACGCCGTAAAGCCGGAGCAGCCGCCGCACATCGTCCGCATCAAAGAGCAGGTCGTCGGCCTCCAGCACCGTCATCAGCCCCGTGTATTGAAAGGCCATGAGGCTCCCCGGCGGCGTGCCGCGGGAGAGCAGGACGAAGCGGCGCTCGGGGCAGGCACGGATCAGTTCGCACAGGGCATTCCAGTCCTGCTCCTCCTGCATATCCTGCAAATCGTCCAGCAGTAAGATTTGCCAGTCAGCCTCCGCAGAGGGCAGCTTGGAGCCGGCACTGTCCGCCGGCAGGCGCAATACCTCCCGGCTGGACAGCAGCGCCTCCGCCACCGCCGTTTTTCCAAAGCCGCAGGGTGCGCTGAAAAAGAGCACGCGCCCCTGCCGCAGAAAACGGTCAAACTGCTTCTCAACGGACGGTTTTACGATGATGTTGTCCTGCAAGCGTGTCCCTCCCTTGCACCAGAGTGGAATTGTCCCGTAGGGTTCCCCTACGGGACAAGGGGGCGTGCCCCCTTGTCAATACCTCTTTCGACACGATTTATAATCATTTAAGTTTATTATACAGCCCCTGACGGAAATGTAAATCGTTCCAAAGTATGAGACCGGTAATTTTGGTTGCGGGACAATCTATCCGGGGGTCTTTTCAGTGGGCACATTCAGCCATTTTGTTTTCAGAGTTTCGGGATGAATCAGCATGACTGGCCTGCCCAGTACAAGGGCATAGGCCACGGCCCTGTCCTCGGCGCTCCCATCCGCAAGGTCGGGGGCATAGACGGCCAGCACCACGCCCGACTGTTTGATGATCCGCTGATAGGCCAAAAGCTGGGCGTCAGGCTGCTTATGGAAGTCGATGCAGTCCAGTTCCGTGCATCCCGCGAGCATATTGAAGTAGCGCTCCCGAAGCTGCGGCGTCCATTTGGTAGCCTGCTCCTCATGGGGTATGACGCAGACCAGCCGAAGGAATTTATCCTTCTCCCGCAGAATATTGATGATCTCTGCAGCGTACAGCCCCACGCCGGGGTCGCAGGCCACCTGAAACTCCGTGACACCGCGCTGGCGCAGTTCCATGATCCGCTGCGCCATCTCCAGCTTCATGCGGCGGCAGCCGTCGTCCTCCTCGTCAAAGCCCCACGGGAACCGCAGGGGATGCTGACCGATCACCGCACAGCGAACATTCTTTTTCATCATTCCACCGCCTCTTATTGTAGTCTATTGGCTTACGATTAGTATTCTAACAGCCGCTATTTTTCGCGTCAACGAGAATGTAAGCTATAAGCATACAAAATAAATGCTGATAGCACACAATCGGAGGCGAAACCATGGATAAGAACTGTCTCTTATACACATCT
>DXUR01000884.1 GCA_019417795.1 Clostridiales bacterium
CCCTTGACGGTAGATCAGGAATTCATGCTGTCCAAACGGCAGTATGAGCTTGTGACCGGACGCAAACAGAAAAATGATGTGATTGCTTACCAGATTCGGCAGTCCTTCCGGCCCGGTGAAATCACCGCTGAAGAGGCCAACAAGGTGGGCTATGAGCTGGCAATGCGCTTCACTAAAGGTAAATATGCCTTTATCGTTGCTACTCATACCGACCGTGAGCACATCCACAACCACATTATCTATAATTCTACCGCACTGGACAGCACCCGGAAATTCCGGGATTTTTTGTTGTCCGGACTGGCCGTGCAGCGATTAAGCGACCTGATTTGCTTGGAGCATCAGCTTTCTGTCATCGAAATCAAGCCCTACCGGGAGCGCCAGAAGTGCACGCTCTATCCACCCAAAGAGAGCAACCGGGACAGACTGTGCCATGTCATCGACAGCATCCTTGCGGAGAGGCCCAAGGACTACGAAGATTTTTTGCAACGGTTGGAAATGCAAGGTTACGAGGTCAAGCACGGAAAATACACTTCTGTCAAAGGAAAGCGACAGAAAAGGTTCATTCGATTCCGTACTCTAGGTGCAGGCTACAGCGAAGACGAGTTGAAAGCTGTAATTGCCGGAAAATCTGAACATCATCCACATCAGAAGCAGCCGCCGAAAGAGCAGCCGTTCAATCTTCTGGTGGACGTGCAGGCAAAACTGGCCGAGGGAAAAAGCGTGGGATATGCCCGCTGGGCAAAAAAGTACAACCTGAAAGAAATGTCCAAGACGCTGATTTTCTTACAGAATAAGAAAATCGGCAGTATCGAAGAGATGCAGGAGCGCGTGGACACTGCCACTGCCCGCTATCACGAGCTGGGCGATTCCATCAAAGCCGCCGAAAAAAGAATGGCTGAGATTGCCGTTCTACGGGCGCATATCATCAACTACGCAAAGACCCGCCCGGTGTACGACGCCTACCGCAAGACTGGATACAGCAAGCGATTTCTGGAAAACCATCGTGCAGAGATTTCATTGCACAAGGCCGCAAAAACGGCTTTTGATGAAGCTGGACTGAAAAAGCTGCCAAAGGTCAAGACCCTGAATGCGGAATACGCCGAACTTCTGACTCAAAAGAAAGCGGCTTATCCCGACTACCGCAAAGCAAAAGAAGAAATGCAGGAACTTCTTCGTGCGCAGAAAAACGTAGAAATGTTCTTTGCCGAAGAAACACATAAGACGAAAGAACAGCCTGCCCGATAAATGAACACCGCTGAGGATTTTCTCCACTTCATTTGGATGAATCCTCGGCGGTGTTTTTATATATTAACTCAATAGTGCTTCGTAATAATTTTTTTTCAGGGGGATTTCCAATTGAATCTTCACATCTGATGTATATTTCAATGTTTTTCCTTTTTCTCCTGAAAAAACAGCGAATTTGGTCTATAATAATAGTAGCTAGAAGATTAAAGTCGTTGAGGGTCGCCGCTATGAAATTTTTGTTGATAAACGGTAAGACTATCTGGAAAAGGTTTCTTACTGTCTTAGGGTCTGCGTTTTCAGCAC
>DXUR01000885.1 GCA_019417795.1 Clostridiales bacterium
ATGCGCCGCCGTTGACAGTCCCGCCCGTCTTTGCTAAAGGGTAATCAAGGCGGGAAAGCCCTAAAATGGTTTCACACCTATTTCAATAATTGGAGGAGATAAAAATGAGATCAGAAAAGGAAGTTTATGATATTGTTTTGAATTTTGCAAAAACAGACAAACGCATTCGCATGGTTACTTTGGAAGGATCTAGAACAAATACAAATATTCCGCCTGATGATTTTCAGGATTTTGATATTACTTTTTTTGTTACGGATATGGACAGCTTCACAAGTGATGATAAATGGCTAGATATATTTGGTGAAAGGTTGATTCTGCAAAAGCCGGAAGATATGGAATTATTTCCAGCTGTAGAAAAGGGATTTTCATATTTAATGCTGTTTACTGATGATGTTAAGATAGATTTAACTTTGCTGCCGCTGGAACTGATAGACGAGTATTTTACATGGGATAAACTGGTAAAGTTACTGTTGGATAAAGACAACCGTATCGTAAAGCCGCCAATACCAACGGATATAGACTACCACTTGCAGAAGCCTACTCAAAGAATGTTTGACGATTGCTGTAATGAATTTTGGAATACTACAACATATGTAGTAAAGGGCTTATGCCGCAAAGAAATTCTTTTTGCTATTGACCATATGAATGATATAGTACGAAAAGAATTGCTTCGCATGATTTCCTGGCTGATTGGTATCAAACAGGGATTTCATTTCAGTTTGGGAAAAAACTATAAATTTATGAAGCAATATGCCCCAGAGGAATTGTGGGAACGACTTATGTCCACTTATAATATGGATTCCTATCCCCATATGTGGGAATCCTTTGAACAATGTATGGCATTGTTCCGGGAGGTTTCGTCAGAAGTGGCATGCCAGTTGGATTACCAGTATCCACTATATGATGAAAAAATCAGTAATTATGTGATTCGGCAAAAGAAAAAATATGGCATTGAAGATGATAACAAATAAAATTTTTTCAATCGAAAAAATTTATTTTGATTATTCAATTTTGAAAAACTGAATACCTCAAAATCAGAAAGAGCGCGGACAAGCACTTTGAGGGATTGACCGCCTTGTCCACCCATTCAGTGGGACGGCGGGCGGCGGTCAAGGCCGGGTGTAAACCCGTTCATTTCAGCCTTGACGGTTGCCCGCTGTCCTGCTACTTTTCCGGGAGTGTAGCCACAACTTCGGGACACTTTGTCCACAAGTCGGAGCGTAGGACGAGGGACGGGGGCTTTCATATACGCCCTGTCTGCTGATGAAAACAGACCTGCGCTTGCGGCTCCACGCCACACAAGCACAGCCCTGTTTTCCTGCCGCTTCAAATGCCCTTGCCCTCCCCGGCGGCAACGGCATTTTCACGGCAACGCCGACAGAGCGTATAACACACTACACTTTGCTTCGCAAAGTCGTGTGCCAAATGGGGGCGTTGCCCCCTTTGGAAACCCCCACAAGAAAAGGCGGTACGCTACCCCTCCACGGGGCGCATACCGCCTTTTCTTGTTATCCAGCCCTCCGGCTGTATCGGTTGAGCAAAAGTC
>DXUR01000886.1 GCA_019417795.1 Clostridiales bacterium
GGGCAGGGAATCACCGTTGGGCAGGGGCTTGCGGCGGGTGAGACGGGGCTCCTTCGGAACGATCTCGTAGCCGTCGGCAGCGCACAGGGGCAGCAGAGGCTCAAAGCTGCCCACATCCTCTAAGCAGCGGCGGCGCAGAGCGGGATCGGCCGCGATGGCGCCGATGTCCTCCTTGGCCCGACCGTCGAAGGTGTTGGTGTTCAGATCGCCGCCTAAGATCAGGGGCATATCGGGCAGCTCCTTGCGGACGGCCTCCAGAATGGCGGCCATCTGGGCCTTGCGGCCCTCGCCGTGGGTGCGGTTTTCCAAGTGGATGGACACAGCGCCCACCGGCTGTCCGCCTACGTCCAGCTCCGCAAAGACGGCCAGCCGTCCGCCGATGCGCTTCTGGCGGTCGAAGTACCAGTTATACTGTTCAGGCAGGCGGATCACACCGGCGCGGCGGATGGGCCAGCGGGAGAAAACAGCGTTGCCATGGAAACCCTTGGCGTTTTCATCATTCACCAGCTCAATGAACTCAAGCCCCCAGGCGTAGTTCAAACCAAACGCCTGTGCCAGTTCACGGGCGGTGTTCTTGTTGCCGGAGCGGGCGCAGCCGTCATCCAGCTCGTTGGCCAGGATCACGTCAAAGGGCTGAATATCCGGGCAATCCCGCAGAAATTCCTGAATTTCCGGCAGGTTCACGCCCCGTTCCATGTTGAACATCAGGACGCCCAGGGCCTCCGGGATCTGTGCGGGCGGCGCGACAAAGTTATCAGTCTCCGCCTGGGAAAACTGGGGGATCATGGCCATGACCTCCGTCTGCGGCCGGTCATCTAACAGCGCCCCCAGACGCTTGCGTTCATTCAGCGGGATACCTTGCATGTATTCATTAACTCCTTTTTCTGCAAAATTTTCGGTAGGGAAGAGCTTGGAGCAAGTCTGCGGACCACAAAATAAAAGGGTAGCACAGACGAAAAACACAACATGTGCAAACGTTTACGACATTAGATTAACAAGATTCACGGAGAAGGTCAAGAAGAATCTGAAAATTCTCCGAAATAGTCAAAAATAGCGGACAAGTTTAGACAGATGCACAAGCCACTTGGGGATAGAGCTGCCAAGGCTTCCTTTTTGGGGCGGAATGTGGTATATTGGAAAAAAACATTGAGGAGGCATTATGACCGCAATGAAAGAACAGCCCTCCGCACGGCAGATCTACGGGACCATCGGACCGGCCTGTGCGGACGTGGAGACGCTGGAAGCCATGTTCCGGGCCGGGATGACCGGCATCCGGCTGAACCTCTCCCATGTGACGCTGGCTCAGGCGGCGGATCAGGTGGATGCACTGCATAAGGCGGCGCAGCGCTGCGGAAAGCAGGCGGAGCTGCTCATTGATATGCAGGGACCGGAGCTGCGGGTAGGCGTATTGGCGGAGCCGATGACGCTGCATGAAGGTGAAAAAGTTGAATTTGGCGGCAAGGGAATTCCCTTGCCGGAGATTGCGATTTCTGCGCTATTGCCCGGCCAGGAGGTGCTTTTGGATGACGGCAAGCTGCTGCTGC
>DXUR01000887.1 GCA_019417795.1 Clostridiales bacterium
AAGCTGGTCAATGTCAACGGTGGATATTCCATCGGCGTCTACAACGCGGATACCAAGGACAAAACCAAGGTCTACAAGATGATGCGGGAAAATCGTATCAAGTATTATGCCCCTGCGGATTATTCTGAGGGTAAGGAGCTTGATATCCTGCTCAAGGCGATCATTGACCGTACGGCGGAAAATGAAGCTCTGGAATCCCGGTTCTATGCTTATAAGAGAGAGCAGACCGATGCAGACAAGCAGACGAATGAAACCGAACGCGAAAAGGTTGATCTGCTTATCAAACTGGAAAATAGCCGTAGCTTTGCCACTACACATGCCGTCATTGAAAAAATGCGGCAGATCACAGTATGGACGAAAGACGAAACAGAAAATCTCTTTACTATTGCAGTAAACAACAGTCAAGTGTTCTATATTCTGGGTGATATGGACGTTAAAGCATTCTACCAAAAGCTGCTAAACGGATGTAAAGTGCCGTCAGAGAATGCAGAGAAAATCAAGGCGCGAATCGAAGAAACGGATAGATTATGAAAAAACAGTAAGCAAGCACTCTGCTTGCTTACTGTTTTCTTTTCAGAAATTCCAGTGAATTTCAATCGGAACGTCCTGCGTTCCGGGAACTCGTTTACCAACGGTGATATAGTCAATTAAAATTTCCACCATCTCGCGGGTCAAGTGTTCCACATGGGTGTAGCGCTGGATGATCTCCTTTCGCTGATCGCCGGCAAGCATCTGGGCCTCCAATTCTTCCAAATGGCGGTCAGCTTCCTTGATCTGATATTCTGTGCGTTCACGCTCTTTGGAAAAGTCATTTGCCATAGTAAAATAGTCCTTTTCACTGACAAGGCCTTTTACTTTATCCTTATAGAGCGCAAGCAAATAATTACTGTTATCTTCCAATTGCTTTTGGAGTTTTGCCTTGGCCTTCAGACAGGCCTCTTTTTGCTGCTCTAAATTCTGCTTGAACTCTACGCTGCGTTCCAATTCGTCCTGATCAAGATACCGCTGTGAGAGGTTATTCAACTCCTGGATCACGATTTTTTCCAATTTATCAACCGCAATGAAAGCCCCAATACAGGCGTCCTTTGCCACATGCCGGTTGGAGCATTGCAGATAATGCTTACCGCGATTTTTGGATGAACGCATCGTATAGCCGCAGTTGGCACAGCGTACCTTGCGGGCAAACAGGCCGACAGTCCCCACATCAAAAGGCTTTGCGCGGGCGGCAATGATCGACTGCACCAGATCCCACAAATCCCGGTCGATGATGGCCTCATGGGTTCCTTCCACACGATACCAGTTATCCTTAGGACGGGGTTTATTCTGCTTGGTTTTATAGGAAACGCTGCCATACTTGCCCTGCACCATATTTCCTATGTAAATTTCATTGGTCAGCATATCGGAAATGGCAAAATACTTCCAAAGTGTGCTGTTCCTGCGCTTTGGCTGCTGGTACCGCAGGCCGTGCTGCCGTTTATATTCTGTGGGATTCGGTACGCCGCGCTCATTAAGCATCCGGGCAATGGCGGTCTTTCCGTACCCT
>DXUR01000888.1 GCA_019417795.1 Clostridiales bacterium
CGCAGTGGGGGCACCAGTTGATGATGCGGCTGCCCTTGTAGATGAGGCCCTTGTCATACAGCTCGCAGAAGGTCTCCCGGACGGCCTTGGAGCAGCCCTCGTCCATGGTAAAGCGGGCGCGGCTCCAGTCGCAGGATACGCCCATTTTCTTCTGCTGCTGGACGATGCGGTTGCCGTATTCCTCCTTCCACTTCCAGACCCGCTCCAGGAACTTCTCCCGGCCCAGGTCATAGCGGGTCTTGCCCTCCTTGACGCGCAGCTCTTCCTCCACCTTGATCTGGGTGGCGATGCCGGCGTGGTCGGTGCCGGGGACCCAGAGGGCGGCGTAGCCCTGCATCCGCTTGAAGCGGGTCAGAATGTCCTGCAGGGTGCAGTCCAGTGCGTGACCCATGTGGAGCTGGCCTGTGACGTTGGGGGGCGGCATGACGATGGAGAAGGGCTTCTTCTTGGAGTCCTCCATGCCCTTGAAGCAGTCATGATCCTCCCACATCTGATAGATGCGGGACTCCACCTGCTGGGGCTCATACACCTTTGGCAGTTCTTTGTTCATTGAAACTCTCCTTTATTTCACGGTCTTACCAGATTTTGAAAACAAAACGCCCTGAGCCATAAGGCTCAGGGCGAACAAAAGTCCGTGGTACCACCTGGATTCCACGCAAAGCGCGTGACACTTACCGTCTGTAACGGGACACCCGTCCGGCTTACTGGATTTCAGCACGACCGCTCCGCGGTGACTTCACTGACCGTCCGGTAGGGCTTGCACCGTCCGCCCTCTCTCTTGACCGTTAAAATCAGCTACTACTCCGCTTCTCAGCGTTTGAACGGAATTCATTATACGATAGCTTTTGTGCTTTGTCAACCTAAGAAAGCCGCAGAATTTCCTTTTTCAGCCGTTGGATGATGCGCTTTTCCAGCCGGGAAATGTAGCTTTGAGAAATTCCCAGCCGGTCGGCCACCTCCTTCTGGGTCTGCTCCTTTCCTCCGCCCAAGCCGAACCGCAGAGTGATGATCTCCCGCTCCCGTGGTGAAAGGGTATCCAGCGCCGACGCCAGCAGGCACAGGTCCACATCGTCCTCCAGAGGCCGCATGACCACATCCGCCTCGGTACCCAGCACGTCGGAGAGCAGCAGTTCGTTGCCGTCATAGTCCGTGTTCAGCGGCTCGTCGAAGGAGACCTCCACCCGCCGTCCTGCGTTTTTCCGCAGAAACATCAATATTTCGTTTTCGATGCACCGGGAGGCGTAGGTTGCCAGCTTGATGTTCTTGTCCGTCCGGTAGGTGCCCACGGCCTTGATGAGACCGATCGTGCCGATGGAAATGAGATCCTCGATGTTGATGCCCGTATTCTCGAATCGGCGGGCGATGTACACCACCAAACGCAGGTTATGCTCGATCAGCTCCTGTCGGGCTGCCTCCTCTCCCAAGCGGTTCAGCAGCTCCGTCTCCCGCTCCCGGCTCAGCGGCGGCGGCAGCGTATCGCTGCCGCCGATGTAATGCAGCTCCGGCTCCCGGCACAATCCCAGACGGCACAGCAGCCGCCGC
>DXUR01000889.1 GCA_019417795.1 Clostridiales bacterium
GGTTTTCATTCCCTCCCGGATTGAATAGGCTTTATCACTGACAGAGGAAAGAGAAGCGTCCAGCTCATCAAGATTAGAGATACCATGCTCGGAAAGATAGTTGACCGCCGCCGCTATGGTTTTCAGTTCATCGGCTGTGTGCTGTTGTTGCCAACGCTGCGAATACTTCCGGCTCTTTTCTCTCTGAACGCTCAAATACTTCATCAACAGATTTGCGAGGTTGGGAGATTGCGGCGGCTGTTCCGGGGCGGTTTCCCGCGCTTTGAACAGGTCGGCAATCCACTCCTTGAGCTTCCCAATCTGCGCCCGGATTTCCCGGATAAGGCGGTTTGCCTTTTGGATATTTCGGTTCAGTTCGCCTTTCTCGGTGGCGATACCTTTCTTCTCCATCTGGCAAGCCGCCACGCCCATGTGGACGGTGGGTATCTCGTCTATGCCGCGCTCGGCGTTGCTGCGGTGGTCGATACGCTCCGGGCTTCCGTTCCTCTCCAAAAAGTCGTTGGTATAGTCAGCCCATGCCTTGCGCCACAAGAGGGTGTTGTCCTTGTCGTTCCAGCCTGTAAGGTCAATTTTGTGCGTCTTGTATCTGCCGCTTGGCAAGCGGATACGCTCGCCGTTTTCGTCAAGGTCATATTCCTTTTTGGATTTCGCCGCCCATGCGCCGCGCTCGTCAAGGGGGCGCATGGTAAGCATGATGTGACAATGGGGGTTGCCGCTGTCGGTGTCGTGAATGGCATAATCAACGCACATTCCTCTGGAAACAAATTGAGAGGAACAGTATTCCCGGACAAGCCGGATCTGTTCCTCTCTGGATAATTCTATGGGGAGCGCCGCGTCAATCTCACGCGCAAGCTGGGCGTTCCCGGCTTTCTCGTAAAGCTCCACGCTGTTCCACAAGGTTGAACGGTCAGAGAAAGAGGGCGGGGCATGGGGCGGCAGCATGATTTCGGTATGGACAACGCCGCCTTTGCGGGTGTAGTCGTGGGTCATTCCGTCCCATTCGTTTGTCAGCTTTTCGCCGCTTCGGTAGGCGGCTGCGGCAACGGCTGATTTGCCTTTTCCTCGGCTCACAATGCCGATGTTCCAATGGTAAATGGCTATGGGTATCACCTCCCGGATAGGATAATAAAACCCGCAAAAATGGTACAGACGCCAACGGCGGGTGTACTGTTTTTGCGGGTGTGCAGGGATAGCCGCGAAGCGGCGCAAGGGGTGCAGCCCCTTGTTGCGGCAAAGCCGCCATATCGGAGCGCGGGGAAAGCTCCCTGTGCGGAGATAAGCCCTCGGCAGAGCGCACACGCCCGCAAGGGTGTATAAGTGCGCCCTTAGTTCCTAAGGGATTTATTCGGCGTTCCCGCTTTCGGCTCGTTTTTTCAGATATTCCCGCGCTGGTTCACTCGTCAAGGCAAGCCGGAGAAGTGCTGTGGCTTCCTCGTCGGTCATGTTCTTTGCTTCCGGCACAATGCTTTCAAAGACCGCGCCCCGGACAATAAGGCGGTGGCTGCGCGTTCTGCGTTCCTCTTTGGATAACT
>DXUR01000089.1 GCA_019417795.1 Clostridiales bacterium
CAGCACCGTGGAGGTGATGCCGTCCACATCGTAATCGCCGAAAACAGCGATGGTCTCATCGTTGGCCAGCGCCTTCTGGATCCGGGCCACCGCCTTGTCCATGTCCCGCATGAGCATGGGGGAGATCGTCAGAGAGGTTTCCCGCTCCAACGCCTCGGCAGCGGCCTCGGAGGTGGTGATGCCCCGGGCGGCCAGCACCGTGGCCAGCAGACTGGGGTAGCCGGCTTCCTTCAAAAGGGCAGTGTCCTGTTCTGATGCCGTACCGATATGCCATTTCTGATACTTCATTCGGACACCCCCATTCTCAAATCAGGCGGAACAAACAATGTTCCACATTAACAAACATACAGTATAGCAGAAAAACACCGGAAGGTAAAGCACATATTTATACAGAAAGGGACTGTTTCGGCGGCTGAGACTGCTGATTTTTCGATTTCCCGGACAGAACGGGCCATCTTCAACCGAATATGCGGCCGGAAACGCAAAAAGCCAGCGCTCCCGTAAGGGAACGCTGGCAAGGTTTCTTATTCGGCAGGCTGGTCCTCTGCGGTTTCCGCAGGCAGGACGTACCGGCTCAGGTTCTGCTGAAGCTGGAAGGAGAACTCGTCATTCTTCTTCAGACTGTGGAGATAGGCGTGGGAGGCGGCCTGTTTTTCCTGCTCCTCAATGACGCTGACAGCGATGTTGGAACAGTGGTCACCCACACGCTCGGCATTGTTCAGCAGATCGTTGAGGATGAAGCCGAGCTGGATGGTGCACTGGCCGCTTTGGAGCCGCCGGATGTGACGGCTGCGGATCTCCTCCGTGAGAAGGTCCATAGTCTCCTCCAGAGGTTCCACCTGCCGAGCCATCTGGGGATCGTCCGACTGGAAGCTGCGCAGGGCGCTGTTCAGCAGATCCTCCAGCAGGGAGGTCAGCACATCCACCTCTTCCCGGGCAATGGTGGAGAAGGCCAACTGCTTTTCATGAAGCTCCTTGGCGGATTCCTGCAGGTTCAGAGCATGGTCGCCGATGCGCTCAAAGTCTCCGATGGCGTGAAGCAGGCGGGAGACGGTGCGCATATCGGCGGAGGAGGTGCCGTGCTGAGAGATCTGGACCAGATAGCCGCCCAGACGGTCCTCATAGGTGTCCAGCTTGTCCTCGTTGGCCAGGATCTGCTCCTCCCGGCTGCCGTCATACTGAATGAACTGGGCCAGAGCCAGCTGCATGCTTTCCAGTGCCAGAGCGCCCATGCGGTTGGTCATGACGGCGCATTCGCTGACAGCCACGCCGGGGGTCCGCATCAGCCGGGGGTCCAGGAAGGCGAAGTCAGAGGGCTTGTCCTCCGTGGAGATCACCTTGTTGGCAAGGCGCTCCAACTGCCGGCTGAAGGGCAGCAGCACAAGGGTGGTGCAGACGTTGAAGATCGTGTGGCAGAATGCGATGCCAACAGCGCCGATGGGCTCTGTCAGGAAGGGCAGATTCAGGAACATCTCGCCGCCAAACAGGGCCAGCAGACCCAGAGCGGTGCCGATGAGGTTGAAGGAGATGTGGATGACGGACACCCGCTTGGCATTGCGGCTGACGCCGATAGAGGAGATCAGAGCCGTAACGCAGGTGCCGATGTTCTGGCCCATGATGATGGGGATAGCGATGCCGTAGGTGACGGAGCCGGTCATGGCCAGTGCCTGCAAAATGCCAACGGAGGCGGCGGAGGACTGGATGATGCCGGTGAAGGCGGCGCCTACCAGCACACCCAGGAAGGGATTGGTGAAGGCAGTCATGAAGTGGGTAAAGTCCGGCATATCTGCCAGAGGAGACACCGCACCGCTCATCAGCTCCATGCCGTACATTAAAATAGAGAAGCCCATCATCACCCGGCCCACGTCCCGGCGGCGCTGCCGCTTGGAGCCCATAATGAGCAGAATACCGATGAGAGCCAGCAGGGGGGAGAAATTCTTAGGCTTGAGGAAGTTGACAAAGAAGTTCTCGCTTTCGATGCCGGTGAGGGACAGCAGCCACGCTGTCAGGGTGGTGCCGATATTGGAACCCATGATGATGCCGATGGTCTGTCCGATCTCCATGACACCGGAGTTCACCAGACCCACCAGCATGACCGTCATAGCGGAGGAGGACTGGATGGCGATGGTGATGCCGGCGCCCAGCAGCAGACTTTTGATGGGGTTGGAAGTCATGCGCTTGAGCAGCCGCTCCAGCTTGCCGCCGGCCATTTTTTCCAGACTTTTGGACATGACCGTCATGCCGTATAAGAAGAAGGCCAGCCCTCCGCACAGGGTAAAGAGAGAGAAAATGTTCATATCAGATCCCTTTCTGCCCGAAGTATCCATCGGACCAGGTATGCATCTCATTTATAGTATGACATTCTATTCCTGATTATAAGTGGTAAAGCGGGGATGTGCCTATTGACAAAGCGGACAAAAAAACGGAGAAAACCAACGGCAAGACATACTGTGTGCGCAAACTGACCAAAGAATGTCCGCGGCAGACATACGATGCGCCGCAGCTTGAAACCAGCCATAAATCGTGATGGTATATTCATAAGTACGGTTAATGTCTGCGGCGGCTGATCTCTGAAATGAACTGTGAAAAGTGCCAAACGAAAACGATTTTCCTTGTGCGCGATAACAGTTTTGCACTTTGAGCAAAGTTTAAGATTGAAAGTTTGCTATGTTTGTGCTAAGTTAATACTGTCAGGAATTCGGCTTTTTGCCGGAAACATCCTGAAAAAATTGAAAAGGAGCAAATGAAGAATGAAGAAGTTGTTTGCACTGTCTCTCGCACTGGTAATGACTCTGTCTCTGGCTGCCTGCGGCGGCAAGAAGACCGAGGCCCCTGCCGACACCAAGACCGAGACCGAGACCGAGACCGAGACCCCCACTACCGGCGATGTCAAGGTCGCTGTTGTCCTGAAGACCCTGGCCTCTGAGTACTGGGGCTATGTGGAGACCGGCTGCAAGGCCGCCGCTGATGATCTGGGTGTTAAAGTGGTCGTGGTTGGCCCCGGCGCTGAGAGCGATATCGAGGGTCAGGTTTCCATGATCGAGCAGCAGATCGGCGCTGGCTGCGACGCCATCGTCTGCGCTCCCAACGATGCTGGTGCCGCTCAGGGCGCTCTGCAGGCTGCCATCGACGCTGGCATCCCCGTGCTGGCTGTTGACACCAACGTTGGCATCGCTGGCCAGACCTCTTTCGTGGGCACCTCCAACGTGGACGCTGCTTATGAGGGCGGCAAGTGGGCCATCGAGCAGGCCGGTACCGACGCCAAGGCCGTTATCATCTACGGTCAGGAAGGCGACAACACCTCCAACATGCGTATGGAAGGCTATGAGAAGGCCTGCACCGAGGCTGGCGTGGAAGTTCTGGCCAAGCTGTCCGGCAACAACCTGACCGACGGCGCTACCAAGGCCATGGAAGACCTGCTGAGCGCTTATCCCGATCAGATCGACATCGTGCTCTGCCACAATGACGATACCGCTATCGGCGCTATGAACGCCTGCAAGTCCGCCGGCGTGTCTGACATCACCATCGTTGGTTTTGACGGCAACGCTTCCGCCGTGAAGCTGATCCTGGACGGCGAGCTGGTGAAGGCCACCGTCGCTCAGCAGCCCTATGAGATGGGCTATCAGGTGGTCGAGGCTGCCGTGAAGGCTGTCAAGGGCGAGTCCGTTGACGAAGTCATCAACGCTCCCGTTCAGGTCGTCAACGCCGAGAACGGCCAGGCTTACCTGGACAACCTGGAGGCCATGAAGGGCTAATTCAGCCTGACTGCTATCCATAGCTGAAAAGCAAAAAGCCGGAATACAGCGGCAGGTTTTCTGCCGCTGTACTCCGAAAAGCCGATCATGCGCGTGCCTGCAAGCGGAAACCTGATGGGTTCCCACGGCGGAACGGAGAATTTTCGGCACGCCGGGATCTGGCAGGAACCATTCTCTGTCTGATCCCGGTTACAATACGCACAGAAGAAAACGATTAAACAGCAAGCACATTTCAACGAAAATGACCCCGGGAATCGGGATCGAGAGAGCGCTTCCGCTGCGGCGGGAGCGGGTCGGGAATCAGGAAAAAAAGAAAAGAGGGAATTCCATGAGCGAGGATGTCGTCGAACTGAAACATATTACCAAACGTTTTCCTGGTGTTGTCGCGTTAAAAGATATGTCTATCGGCATCAGACCCGGTGAGATCCACGGTCTGATCGGAGAAAACGGCGCAGGTAAATCCACCTTGATCAAGGTGCTCACCGGCGTTCACACTCCGGAAGAAGGGGAAATCTTTGTGGACGGCCAGAAGGTCGTTTTCAAAAACCCTGTTCAGTCCCGCGAGGCAGGCATCGCCTGTGTGTATCAGGAGCTGAACATCGTCAAGCAGCTGCCTGTCACGGATAACGTTTTTATGGGGCGTGCCGTTAAGAAGGGATTGCTGCTGGATTATCCCCGGATGCACGCCGAGGCGGAAGAAGCGCTGAAAACACTGGGACATCCGGAGATCAACGTCCACCTGGAGTGCGGTAAGCTGGGCGTGGGTCAGCAGCAGATGGTGGAGATCGCCAAGGCTGTGTCCCTGGATGCCAAGCTCATTATTATGGATGAGCCCACTTCTTCTTTGGGTAAGGAAGAGATCGAGCAGTTGATGGAGACCGTCCGGGGCCTGAAGGCCAAGGGCGTGGCCATCCTGTTCGTGTCACATAAACTGGAAGAGCTCTTTGAGCTCTGCGACCGTGTGACCGTCATGCGTGACGGCGAACACATCATCACCGAGGATACCGTGAACCTCACGGAAGACTCCCTCATCAACGCCATGGTGGGCCGTACTCTGGATAACCTGTATCCCAAGGAATTCGGCACCAAGGGCGAGGTGTGGCTGGAGGCCAAGGGCCTCAACGAGGCCGGCGTCCTGCACGATGTCAGCTTTAAGGCCCATGCGGGCCAGATCACCGGCTTTGCGGGCCTCGTCGGCGCAGGCCGCACGGAGACCATGCGGGCGGTGTTCGGCGCTGACAAGCTGGACAGCGGCGAGATCTACGTCAAGGGCGAGAAGGTACATATCAGAACGCCGAAGGACGCTATCAAGAGAAAAATCGCCTTCCTGACAGAGGACCGTAAGGGTCAGGGCCTGGTGCTCAACCTGGATGTGCGGACCAATCTGGTCCTGGCCAATATGAAGGGCTTCTCCAACGGTCCCTTCTTGGACAAGGACCGCATTGAGCAGGCGGGCAATGATAATGTCAGCGCCCTGAAGATCAAGACCCCCTCCCTGAATGAGGTCGTCGGCCAGCTGTCCGGCGGCAACCAGCAGAAGGTGGTTATCGGCAAGTGGGTCAACACCGACGCCGACATCTTTATTTTCGATGAGCCCACCCGTGGTATCGACGTGGGCGCCAAGATCGAGGTTTACCGGGTCATGAACGATCTGGTGAAGGCCGGCAAGTGCGTCATCATGGTCTCCTCCGAGCTGCCGGAGATCCTGGCTATGAGCGACCATGTGGTAGTTATGCGCGGCGGCCGAGTGATGGCTGATATTGACCGGGACACGCCGCACTTCAATTCCGAAGACATCATGAAAGCGGCCTGGGGAGGAGAGTTAGACTGATATGAAAAACACGAAAATGAAAGAGCTTCTGCAAAAGCTCGGTACACTGATGGCCCTTGCCATCCTGGTTTTGATTTTCTGCATCACCATGCCGGACAAGTTCATGAAGGTCGGTAACTTCATGAATATCCTGAAGCAGGCATCCATCAACTGCCTGATCGCTTCCGGTATGCTGTGCGCCCTGATTACCGCCGGTATCGACCTGTCCGTTGGTTCCAACTGCGTGCTGTGCACCTGCACCATCGGCGTTATGGTCCAGTCCGGCATCACGAACCCCTTCCTGCTGGTGCTCTGCGGCCTGGCCGTCAGCACCCTGGCCGGCTTCATCAACGGTACGCTGCTGACCCGTCTGGATCTGCCCCATCCCTTCGTGTCCACCATGGGCATGAAGAACGTACTGTGGGGCCTGGCGCTGGTCATTACCGGCTCCAAGTCCATCGCCTTCACCAATACCGGCATTGACGGACTCATGTGGATCGGCGGCGGCTCTCTGTTCACCACCTATTATGAGGGCACCACCAAGGTGAAGTTCCCCGGTATCCCCTTCAGCTTCATTCTGGTTATCATTGTGTTCATCATCTTTGATATCTTCCTGCGCAAGACCGCTCTGGGCCGCCAGATCTACTGCGTGGGCGGCAACCCCGAGGCAGCCCGTCTGTCCGGTATCCCCTCCAAGAACGTGTTGACCTTCGTTTACACTCTGTCCGGCTTCATGGCCGGTATGGCTGGTATCGTGTCTGTTGGCCGTCTGGCTTCCGCTAACGGCAACGCCGGTTCCACCTATGATAACGACGCCATCGCAGCCTGCATCGTGGGCGGCGCTTCCTTCACCGGCGGCAAGGGCACCATCTGGGGCACCCTGATCGGCGCTCTGCTGATGGCTGTTATCCGCAACGGCCTGAACCTGGCCGGTGCCAAGAACGATGTCCAGTACATCGTCATCGGCTCTGTTATCATCCTGGCCGTTACCATCGACGTCTTCCGTAATAAGATGGAGGCCAAGGCCCGTAAGATGGCTGCGCAGTAAATCGTCCCCCGGACGCACTGTTGAGTTGAATTACGCCGCCGCGAAAGCGGCGGCGTAATTTTATTTTGAACCGATCAAGTTGAATGGAAGGAGACTGCTTATGAAGGAACTGCGTGTTGGCATTGCCGGTCTGGGACGGCTGGGCCGGGTCCATGCTGCCAACCTTGCACACAAGATCCCCGGCGCGGTCCTGACGGCGGCCTGTGTGCCCGGCGCGGACAGTCAGGCGTATGCCCGTCAGGAATTGGGACTTGAAAAGGTGTACGGCGATTTCAGGGAGATGGTCGCCGATCCGGAACTGGACGCGGTGGCCATCGTGTCCCCCTCCGGGGAGCACTGCTGGCAGATCGAGGCGGCGCTGGACGCGGGGAAGCACGTGTTTTCCGAAAAGCCTCTGGGCGTTACGATGGAACAATGCCTTCAGGCGGAGGCGGCCGTGGCCCGGCACCCGGAATTGGTGTGTATGCTGGGCTTTATGCGGCGCTATGACAAGTCCTACGCCTATGCCAAGGAAAAAATCACTGCGGGGGCCATCGGTACGCCCTATCTGGTGAAATCCACCGGCATCGACCCGGAAGCCGTGGTGGAGGGGGCCATCCGGTACAGCGGGACCTCCGGCGGGATCTTCCTGGATTCCGCCATTCATGACATAGATCTGATGCGCTGGTTCCTGGGGAGCGAGGCTGCGGAGGTCTACGCTATGGGCTGCACCTTTAAGCACCCAGCCTTTCAGGACGCCGGGGACGATGAGACCGGCGTCGCCGTCTACAAATTCAAAAACGGCGCTATGGGCATGGTCCATGTGGGCCGCACCGCCCCCTACGGCTACCATATCGAAACGGAGATCGTAGGCACGGAGGGCACGATCCGCATTTCTGCCGTGCCGGAGAAGAACCGGGCTATGGTCTACGATGTGAACGGCGCCCGGACTGAGTGCGTGGAGTCTTTCCCGGAGCGGTTTGCGGAAGCATACCTCACGGAAATGGAGGAATTTGTCCGCTGCGTCCGAGAAGGGCGGAAGCCGGATACCGGCGTGGCGGACGGCATCTATGCCACACGGGTGGGCTACGCCACCACGGAGGCGTGGAAAACCGGGAAGATCGTCAAAATCTGATCCTTTTGTGGAGCAGGAATTCAAATTGTAAACAAGTTAGCAAAGAGAAGAACAGGCGCGTGGGATGCCCCACGCGCCTGTTCTCTTTGGGAGTGTTTATCGCCCGCAGTGACAGTCGCCGGAACAACCGGCGCAGCCGCCGCTGCATCCGCAGGTGTGCTTACCCTGCTTTTTCTGCCGGATGAGATACCGGACAATGGAAATGACAACGGCAAATAAGACTAGAGAAATGAGGAGGGTAGAGAGATTGGCACTCAACCAGGTCAGCATGAAAAATCACTCCTTTGAAAGAAATAGAAGATGGAAGATATAGAATGGAGGGTGAGGGGAAAATCAGACCTTAGCGGAGAGCTTGGTGGCTTCCTTGTAAGGACGGACCAGCATGTAGATGATGAAGGCCAGGGCGGCAATGGCAGCGATCAGGCCGATGATGCTCAGGTCACCGGTGAAGGCCTTGCCGAACTGGTTGACCATCAGGGCACACAGATAAGCGAAGCCGCACTGATAGCCAATGGCGAACCAGGTCCACTTGGCGTTGTTCATCTCCCGCTTGATGGCGCCGATGGCGGCAAAGCAGGGGGCGCACAGCAGGTTAAACACCAGGAAGGAGTAGCCGCTGATCTGGGTAAAGACAGCTCCCAGAGCCTGATAGACAGTCTCATCACCGCCGCCGTAGAGAATACCCAGCGTACCAACGATGTTTTCCTTGGCCACCAGACCGGTGATGGAGGCCACAGCGGCCTTCCAGTTGCCCCAGCCGAGAGGTGCGAAGATCCAGGCGATCAGGCTGCCGATGTGGGCGAGGATGGAGCAGTCGATCTCTTCCTCGGAGAGCATCCGGAAGCCGTCCTCAGCCCAGCCGAAGTAGGTGGTGAACCACACAGCGATGGTGGACAGCAGAATGATGGTGCCAGCCTTCTTGATGAAGGACCAGCCCCGCTCCCACATGCTGCGCAGCACGTTGCCCACGGTGGGCCAGTGGTAGGCGGGCAGCTCCATGACAAAGGGAGCGGGATCGCCGGCAAACATCTTGGTTTTCTTCAGCATGATGCCGGAGATGATGATGGCAGCCATGCCCACGAAGTAGGCGG
>DXUR01000890.1 GCA_019417795.1 Clostridiales bacterium
CAACCTCAACCGTGACCTGCTGGACAACCTGCTGTATGACTTTTCTATGACCTCAGCTGCAATCTGCCGCGCAGCCTCCAGTTCGACCTCCTCCACAACCTCTGGAGCAACCTACTGCGCAACCTCCGGAGCGACATTAAGCAGCTCTCATTTTATGTGCAAATACTTCTTAATGACCTCGGCATGCTCTAACGCCAGATAGGGCTTTGCCGTCGTATAGTATGTCTGCGCCATAGCGAGGTTTCCTTGGAACCCCATGGCGAGGATTGCATACATGTTCAGCTCGCTGTCCTTCGGGTCGAAGCGCAGAGCATCAATGGCCGTTTTTTGTGCCAGAATATAATCCTTGCACTCCATCTTCAGGCGGACATATCCCTTGGTAATCTGCAGGTACAGGGACTGATAGTACATGGACAACTGCATCAGCCACAGCTCATGTTCACATCTTGGGAGTAACTGTCCTTTATACATATCGACTGCGCTGTGGTAGAGGGAATGCCGCATATCCGGGTTTTCTTCTGTTTTCAACTGAATGCAGGCATCCTCAAAGCGGTCGAAATCCGTATGGATATTGAAGTTGGGATTGATCTGGAATGTACCATTCTTCCCGATGACCAGCTTGTCGAGCCCAATGACGGAAAGAGTACGCCGCAGGCGGTAAACGATATTATTGACGACCTTATATGGCGAATCGAGTTCGTCGTATGGACAGATGATCTCTGCCAGTGTGTCAACAGTGAAATTCTTTTTGTGGTTCAGAATGAGATATGCCAGAAGCGGGTAGCACTGGTCCGCTTTAATATCTTCTCCGGTCAATGTCCCTTTGGAGCTGATGATCTCCATGCCGCCAAAGAAATTGACATGGATGTCCTCCGGATTGTATTTGGAGGCTTTTGTTGCTGCCAACAGGGACTGCTGCTGTTTGATTTCGTTGCGTTCCACAACCACTGCATAGGAAGCGATGAATAGGAAAACCGGGTCATCCGTGTAGCGGGTCGGATCGTCCACGGCAATGAATCCCTGATTAATCCGTTTGGAGAATGGTGCCGCCAGCAGTGTAGTCACCCCATACTCCCGAAAGAAGGCTGCCTCATCTGGATAGACTTTCTCTAATCTCTGCAAGTCAGAAATCACGACCGGTTTATTGGCCCGAAGTGCTTTCCTCCATCTCGGGAACTTCTCCATGGGCAGGCACTGGAGCATATCCCTTTGCGCCGGCACACCATCTTTGCACCATTCGTAGGTAATGACGCCGATTCCCAGATCCCAGTCAGCTTCCACCACAGAGGCTCTTGATGCGCCATAAAACTCAGCTGCACCTTTCAGAAGGCCACTGATGATAGCTTCTGAATCCTCGGTGTTTCGCAGACTGGCCTCCAACACGCTCATCCCACGGTGGAATGCACTGCATTCCACAAATGGTGTGTTTTCCTGCATGATTTCGTTGCTCATGGATACGCCTCCTTTGATTGGTAAAAAAATACAGAGACTGTCCAATGTAACTCGGGCAGCCTCTGCTGTGAGCCG
>DXUR01000891.1 GCA_019417795.1 Clostridiales bacterium
CGTTCCAGTCAACCGTATCCTCCTTGTGGCTTTTCCACCTGCCGGACGGAAGTTTAATCCGTTCCCCATTCTCGTCAAGGTCATAAACCTTGCGGCTCTTGGGAAGCCATTTCCCATGTTCGTCCATTGCCCTCATAGTCAGCAGGACATGGGCGTGGGGATTGTGTCCCGGCGGATGGGGGTCATGGATGGCAAAATCAGCAATCATGCCTTTGGAAACAAACTGCTGTTCACAAAACTCCCGTACAAGGACAGCGTACTGGTCGGGCGGTATCTCTCTGGGAATGGTAAGCACCCACCGCCTTGCAAGCTGGGAGTTCCATTGTTTTTCCACCGTTTCGGCGGCGTTCCATAAGGTATTGCGGTCTGCATACGACCGTGGGGCATTTGCCGGGAGCAGGATTTCATTGTGGACGATCCCACGCTTTTCCGGGTAGTGCTTCACTTGCTGGTCATATTCACAGAACAGCTTTTCGCCACTCTGGTAAGCAGCGGCGGCAACCGCAGACTGCCGCTGGCTGCGCTGCACAATCGTGATTTCGTTGTGTGGACAGGGCATTTCGTGTCCCTCCTTTCGCTAATTGGTGGATGGGTGGCGTTTTACCACCTCATTTGGGGCAGAAAAAAAGCAGGAGACCTTTTCAGATTTCCTGCTCGGTGGTGCCGCCGGTGGGCGGCTGGTATTCAGTTTTGAAAGTTCGGGTCAGGGTGGCCCGATGATGAAATAAAATATCTGCATGAAGATTATTCAACTTCTTTTAGTAATTCTTCAACAGAAATACCGTAAAGTTTTGCAAGTGCAAAAAGATTTGATGTGGAAGGGTCGGATGTTCCATTTTCCCATTTTGAAACAGCCTGCCTGCTAACACCAATCGTTTCAGCAACAAATTCCTGCGTCATTTTGCACTGTGTTCTGTGTACTTTGAGTGCTTCACCCAACGATTTCCTCACTACGGATTTTTCCTGCCGTACATCTTTTGAATGGATATATTTGAGTAATGCACGAACAATAAGGGTAAGCAAACCAACAAAGATACATAAGAAAATTATTCCAACGATTATCATAAATACGGTTACTTTCATTTGACCACCTCCTAATGTTGCTGTTGGCTTCATTTCTCTGTACGGATATATTTAAGCAATGCACGAATAACAAGGATAAGCAAGCCGACAAAGATACATGAGAAAACTATTCCGACTACAATCATAATGATGTTTACTAACATTTGGATGACCTCCTTTCTTTGTTGGCTTTATTCTATCTGAATTACCGTGTTGCTACCACCAACTATCAAGCAATTATCAGTTGCATATCGGTTGCACAATGATAGCGTTCTGTTTTTTGACCTTATTATACTAAATTACCGTAGATAAGGATAGCTCGACTGATAAAACTTGCTGGACGGGAACAGCTTGCAGCGCAAGGTGTTTCCGGGCGGCAAGTCCACAAAAGGGTAGCTGGCGACAGCCAGCGCAGGGGAAGCGTAGCGTCCCCTGTATGATTTGGAGCAGACCATGAC
>DXUR01000892.1 GCA_019417795.1 Clostridiales bacterium
TCCGCGCTAAAGGTCAGGAGCGGTTTACCCGGTCTAAAACCATCGGAGAGAACTATACCGAGGAACGCATCAAAGAGCGGATTGCCGGACGGACGCCCCGAAGAAGTCAGAGACAGACCACGCCAAAGGGCATCTCTCTCATCAGAGATATTCAGGAGCGGATCAGGCTCATCGACAGCAGGGGTTATGAGTATAAAGCCAAGCTCACAATCCTCAAGGAAGCGGCGCGGACGCTTAACTATCTCACGGAAAACAGCTTGCTCCAATACGCCGATCTTGAAAAGAAGGTCGAGGACGTTCACAGCTCCTATGACCGCACCGGCAAGGAACTGAAAGGCGTCGAAGCGCGACTACGGGAAGTCCAACCGCTTATCAAAAACATCTCCAACTACCAGCGCCTAAAACCCGTATATGACGCCTTCCAGAAGGCGAAAGACAAGCCGAGCTTCAAGGCAAAGCACGAAGCCGAACTTGTGATCTTTGAGGCGGCGCGGAGTACGCTGCTTGCCATGCAGGGCGATGAAAAACTGCCGAGCTTGAAGACACTGCAAGCGGAACAGCAGCGACTTCTTGAAGAGCAACAGCGGCTCTATGATGAACGTGCGAAGCTCAAAAAAGAAGTAAAGCAAATAGAGACGATCAAGTCTAATGTTGATACATTTCTCGCTTCCTCTGCTGACCATGACCGTGATCATCTGCGCAGCACACAGCGCGAATAATCTCGTCAAAAGCAGGGCATCTCCTGTTGATCGGAGGTGCCCTGCATCCTTGAGAGAAGGTTCGAGAAATTGAAACTTTTTCTTTAATTTCTGCATCAACGAATTGCTTTTGAGAATGAAATCCAGTATAATATTATAAGTGATGTTGACTGCAAGCAAGCGAAAGGATGGTTGCCGTGCGCATAAGCTATAAGAAACTATGGATGCTTCTTCTGGAACGCGACATAAAGAAGGCTTCTCTACGACATGAGGTAGGGTTGTCTGCCGGAACATGGACAAAACTGAATAAGGGGGAAGAAGTGTCCCTCTCTATTTTGCTGCGCATTTGTGATTACTTGAACTGTGACATCGGAGATATATGTGAGGCTGTGCGAACGGACAAAAACTGAGTCCGGTTTTTCGTACAGCTCTTTTTGTTGAATAAAAATCGCTCAACTCTCCGCAGGAAAGGAGCAATTTATGGGCAATTCAGTCATGTTGAATGGTATCGAATATGCCGGAGAACAGATTGCCTACAAAGGCAGCACCTACGAGATTGTATCGAAGGTTGCCTACCTGATCGGCGTCCCGCTCCGTATTTTTCAAAATGAACACGAGCCGCCAAAGATAGAGATATACAGCCGGCTTGAACAGGATAAAAATGCCCGCATCATTCGTAATCTATGTATCATCCGCACCGCCATTGAGCGCAACTACCGGAAAATAAATGACATCATGCGAATGGAGTATCGAGGGCTGCTTTCAATGCCAGAGATCATCCCGGCTTCCAGTATGCAGCAGCTTTCAAATGACG
>DXUR01000893.1 GCA_019417795.1 Clostridiales bacterium
CTGCGCCGGAGGTGGGAACGGGAAGTTTCCCTTGACTATCTGATGAATGAGAAGTTTGTCCAGCTTGCCGAGCCGGAGCAGCTTGAAGAATATCTTTTTACCGCCTGCGACCAAACCGCCGTTTTGTATCATGCGGAACTTGCCGCCGCCCTTGCCCGTTTGCCGGAGCAGACACAGGAAGAAATTTTCCGCTATTACTTCCTGCGCCAGCCGCAGCGAGTGATCGGCGTACATATCGGACGGACACGCAGCACAGCGGGGCGGCATATCCAGCTTGCTTTGAAACGGTTGCGGCGGCTCATGGAGGGGAAAGACTATGAGTAAACTTCTCCCCTATGAAACAATCGTCAAAGCGCATGAGGGCGACCCGGACGCGGTAAACGCCGTTCTTTCCCACTACGCCGGATATATCCGCTACTTTTCCAAAGTACGCGGGCAGGTCAACGCCGAGGTTGAGGAATATGTGAAACAACAGCTAATTGCCGCGCTATTCAAGTTCAGATTTGACCGATAAGCATAGACCTTGCACTGTAGATATGGTAAAATCAGAGTAACCGCAAATTTGTCAGTTGCTATCTTGAAAGGAGCCGCACTATGGAAGAATTAAAAACTATTATGCAAAAATTTGTTGCATCCGGTTGGGATTTAATAGCTATTCCCGCGCAACAATGGTTAGACGGAAAATCTGATAAAGAATCTTTAATATCAGCAATTAAGCAGGCTGATGAGGAATGTGGAAGTTGCGGGTGTGAATTAGACCCACTGTATAAAAGAGCGTTGGAACTGCTTTAAGACACCGCAAAATCACTTTCAACATCATTTGCCTGATAGCCTTTTACTAAACTGAATACCAGCCGTCACCGGCGGCCAGCGAAAGCAGTAAGTCTGAAAAAGATTTGCTGCTTTTTTTGTTGTCCGTTTGGCAAAATCGCAAAGCCACCCGTAGTAGGTAGGTGAAGCCAGAAAAAGCTGCCTGCCCCGTTTGGCAAATTTCAAAACGCGGTGTTGTAGGGAGTGAAAGGAAAATTTCTCTGCCCCGCCGGTTGCCAAAATCCTGTTTCCCGGATTACTAAGGCAAAAGAAAATTTGAAAAATCCCCGTTCAGCGGGTAGCTGACGGCCTTTCAAATGTATCTTTGGCGAAAGGGAAAAAGACCGCGCACAGCGGGCTGAAAGCCCCGCCCCGTTCGCTCTATGTACGGAAAAGCCCGGACAGAGGCAGTCTGCGGCTTACTAAGAGCAAGTTTCTACCACGGTGCCAAAATCCGCAATTCTGCGGTTTTGCCCCTCGCGGGAAACTTGTTGGGGAGTGCCTTCCCCAAACCCTGCTTTGCGGCTTGCGCCGCTTATCCCCGCCGCGCTCATGCGGCAAGAAAGGAGGTTACGACCATGCGAAAGAAATACAACACACCCCACCGCAGCCGCGTTGTGAAAACCCGGCTGTCCGAAGATGAATACGCCGACTTCACAGCGCGGCTTGCGCCCTATGGTATCAGCCAGTCCGAATTTCTCC
>DXUR01000894.1 GCA_019417795.1 Clostridiales bacterium
TCAATTTCCGCTGCGGATAATTGGAATGTGGTCGGTCCGCTATTTGTTCTAAAGTCCATGGTGCTTGCTTTGGAAATTTGAACAGAATCAAGTTTCACTGGGAATGAACTCGGATTTGTCAGGAAACATACCCCAAGAACAATACTTGAAACCACAGCAATAGCAACAATCCAAAATGCAGGTTTCTTGTAATTCAGCACATTTTTCACCCTTTCTTTGACGCCAACCTCTCCAAAGGCAAGTGGACAAACCATAACTGTTCTTCTATTCACGCTACAAGAAAGCAGAGCTTCTGAATAAGAAATAGACTCGTTTTGATTCAGTCCACGAATAACTTTTTCATCGCAGGCAAGTTCAATATCTCGGCAAAGTAAAATATACGCAATCCATACAAGCGGATTGAACCAATGGATTGCCAACACTAAATACCCCAACGGTTTCCACCAATGGTCACAGCGTTTCAGATGAGCATTCTCATGGGCAATAATATAGGGCAACTGTGCTTCATCTGTCCCGGAGGGAATGTAGATGCTCGGTTTGAAGAAACCAAGAATAAAAGGTGTTTGTATATCGTCACAAATCCAAATGTTGTCCCGCACAGAAAGGGATGCACCGACTTTCTTTTGCAAGCGGAAATAGCTGACGGCAGCATAAACGAGCATGGCTATGATGCCTATTGCCCATACGATTGCCAGCACAGGAATCAAAAGCTGAAGTGGATTTGCGCTTGCAATTGGCTCTGGAGCAAAGGTGTCCGTAATAATTGGATTCACTACCTTGTCGATAGAGCTTACGCCTGTGGAGATTTCTGGTGTCCAGTCCATCATGATTTCAGGACTGATGGTCTCGGCACTTGGAATCAAGCTCAATGCGCTTTCAAAACTGAATGGGCAAATCAATCGAAAAGCTACGATACCCCACAGTAGGACATTGATCCACTTAGGTGCCTTTTTCAAAACCACACGCAAAAGTACGACCGCAAGGATCAGCCAAGATGCGGCGATACTCATATTTACAATTTTCAAAAAGAATGAACTCATAGATTACTCCTTTCCGGCGGCTGCATCAATCATGCGTCGAATCTCCGCAGCTTCCTGTTGAGAAATACCCTTCCTTTGTGTAAAAGCCGCAATGAAAGCAGGAAGGGAACCTTCAAAGGTTTCGTCAACGAACTGCTCGCTCTGAACGGCATGGAAATCGTTTTTAGACAGAACAGAGGAAACGATGCCATCATTATTCTGGAAGATACCACGCTCACAAAGCTTGCGTAATATCGTATAGGTGGTGGAGCGATTCCAGTTCAGTTCTTTTTCACAGAGCTTTACCAATTCTCTGGAGTGCAAAGGCTCATTCGCCCAAATAATATCGGCAAAGTGGGATTCCACTACGCCCATCTTCATCTCAGCCATAAAGATTTCTCCTTTCAGTTTATCGTCAATAAACTGATTATAGTTTACTCCCGATAAACTGAAATGTCAATAGGAAACAGCCATTACTCT
>DXUR01000895.1 GCA_019417795.1 Clostridiales bacterium
TCAAAGCCATCCTGCTGGTACGGGATGCGGATGGACTTCTCGAAGTCTGCCGAATCGGTGGCGGTATTCACGAAAGACAGTTCAAAGTGGATAGAGCTGTCGAAAAAGTTGAGAAAAGAGCACCATTCCTCAAAGATGGCGGTCTTGTCCTCCTGCTGCGCCAACTGATAGTTGATATCCTGATACTGGATGGTGCGGGTGTAGTAGCCGGGACGGACACGGCAGGTACCGTCCTCAAACATCCGCTGGAACGGGATGCTTTCCTGCGCCGTGCGGGGCACTGTGGGCTTGGGCGGCTTTTTGCCGTCTTTATTCTTTTTCAGAAACGGAATCATGGGCGTCATCTCCCTTCACAAGCAGTGCATAGTAATTGCGGGTCTGGTACGGACGCACCTTCGGGCGAACAAAGCGCGCCTGAAAGTAGTACCGCAGGATCTTTTCAGCCGGCTGACCGTTCTTCTGATACATGGCCAGAAAGAACATGGGCAGCATGACCGCCATCATGCCGAGGGTAGCACCGGAATTGCCAGCGGTGTCCCGCAGAACAAAGAACAGCGGCACGCCTACGACTGCCGCTGCACCAAAACAGATAAGCTGCCGTGCGGTCAGGTTGAAGGCTACTTTGGACTTCACCTTGCTGAAATCGCGCGGCACGGAAATATAAGCTGCCAAAATTTCACCTCCGAATCAATGGGCACCCAGCAGAGTTTTGGCGACAGAGCTGGTCTTGAACAGCGAGAAGCAGAGCAGCACGGTATACCCCACGATGCTCCAGATCGAGTTGATGGCATCCCCGGATATGGCAACATTCTGAAGCAGAACCGCGTAAATCGCCACGCAGATGAGGATGAGGAAACCCTGAAATCCCAGCGCGAACAGAGAACGAAGATAGTTCTGTCCCACATGGGATTGCTCGTGATTGCCCCATGTTGCCATGGGCACCGGGGCAAGGCTGACCATCATGTAGATCTCAATCATTCTTCCGTAGACGATGACGAAAATCACGATGGACAGGATGCGCATGGTGATACCGATGAAGAAGGACTGCAAGAACAGCCCGAACAGTGGGCCTACGTCCATCTGCATCATGCTGGATTGCAGCATGGAAAGCCCGATGTCGTTGACCCTTGTGTTGCCGGAAATAATGCCGCTGGAATTTGCCACGACCTGCTGGGTCACGTCGAACACCGCCATGATGATGTCGAAAGTGTTGGAGATCATCCAGACCGAAATGGCAGTTTTGAAGATCCATTTCATCAGCAGCGCAGGTTCAAATTGTGCCATGTTGTTATGCTGGGTGATCATCTCAATCAATTCATAACAGGCAATGAAGGTCAAAATCACGCCTGCAATGGGCAGCACCACATTTCGAGAGAGGGCTTCAATCATGGCAAAAACTCTCGGTTCAAAACTGGATGGTTTGGTGCCGACCTGTTGTGCGATGTTGCCCACTTGGGTGTTCACATCATCAAACAAGCCGGAAAGATTGGACA
>DXUR01000896.1 GCA_019417795.1 Clostridiales bacterium
GTAGCGATGTGAAGCATGATTTTGTTGAGGCCTACCATGCGCTGATGGAGATTGACCGGCAGATTATCTCTTACATCAATCAGATAGACCAGCAGAATGAACTCTACAGAAAGATCCGAAAGCTGAAGTATTTGCAAGATCAGCTGCTTATCAAGAGTGAAACGAACCTCTCGAAGGTGTTGGAAGAGCGGAATCCGGTTTGGATGGAGTCTCGTCAATACAGCCGGATCCGTCTTTCCCTGGAGATGTTGCGAGGGAACGATCAGATCATCAAACTGCTGAAGCGTGTCGCCGAGCGCAATGGAATCCAGAAAACGGCAAGAACGGCAGCCGAGCCTTTGACGGATGATGATTTGCAGGACCATGTCCAACTGTTGAAAGAGGTGAATCTTGCCGAAATATGGAATGCATTCCTGGCATCAAGCTATAATCTGTTCGATTTCATCTTGAGATACGACTATAAGGTAAAACATAATATTGAGGAATACGCCGCAATCTTCTGTCAGCTGGTTATCCTGCATCCTGATGAATGCCGGATGACCGGAGAATATGCCATCTACCAAAACATTGAATATCCGATCATTTATGCGAAATAATACCCAAAGAATATACGAGCGTTTAAGCCGGGGCGAATTCCTCTCGGTCGACAGCATCGACGCCTCTACCCGCCATCTGTATGAGGATATAGAGGAGAACCTGGAGGATTACACGGATTATTTTCGGGAGATTGGACTGCAACTCGAAGCGGGGAATGGTTACTTCTATTTTTCCCGAATAGGAGAGAGCAAACAGTCCATTGAGCAGAAGTTGGACAGCTTCTCCAAATGGCTGGACTATCTGGACTTTCTGAAGTGTTATAACCAGTCCTTTACGGCCGGGTATCAGTTCCGTAAGAGTCATTTGATGGAGCAGATCAGCCTGGATATCGAAATGAAGGAGAAGGCGAACCATCTTTTCAAGAAATACGGTGCGGGGTCTCTTGTCGAGATTGTGAACAAGCTGCTTCAGGAGATGCAGAGTATGGGCTTTGCGGAGTGTGTCAATGAGCTTGACGAGACCTATAAGGTCACTTCGGCATTCCGCTATGTAGAGGAGTTGGTGGACATCATTCAAATTGCAAACGAAGATGAAGTACCTGAATAAAGTCATTTTTATAAATAGCGCGAATATCCCCTATGCCGAGATCGCTGTAGACGGGAATGTGCATTTTACGGGAACGCAGGGTGTGGGTAAAAGCACCGTGTTGAGAGCGCTCTTGTTTTTCTACAATGCCGACAAGCATCGTTTGGGCATTCAGCAGGGACAGAAACCGTTTGATGAATTCTATTTTCGTCAGTCAAACTCGTATATACTTTATGAAGTGATGCGTGAGAATGGCGCATATACGATACTTGTCGGTCGCTACCAGGGGCGAGCTTCGTGGCGGTTTATTGATGCACCATATAAGCG
>DXUR01000897.1 GCA_019417795.1 Clostridiales bacterium
GGACACTTTGTCTCGAAGAAGCAAAACGAGCTGTAACCGAAGTTACAGCCCGCTTCTTTGCCGCAGCAGGAAATCAGTCAGCTTGTCTTGGAGAGATGGCCCGCTTTCAGCAAATTCAATTTTCACGCCAACACCACCGATGCAAAAGCAGTATGGATTTTTGACAGTCTGCAAAAATCGAGAGATGCGCTCCTTTCGGGAAAGCGCATTGTCAAAGGTCATACCGCTCACATCAGGCAGGGACTCGGCAGCCACCGCGCCAATGTCAACGCTTCTCATTTGTTCAAGTTCCTGTGTAGTTAATTTCACGGTAAACCTCCTTCGCAGATTGATAGAACGCCTCCCGCTGTTTGGTGGGGAAACGCAACAGGCCAGCACCACCGGGATGCTGGCCTGTTGCCTTACTCCACCTTGGGACACTTTGTCTCGAGGCTTATTATAGCTTTTGAATATTAGAGAGCGCCGCACATATTTACTTGGCCTGTCCAAAGACAATCGTTATTTTCTGTGCGGCGCTCTCAACGCAAGTAAAGCGACAAGCCCGGAGGAACAGGCAGCCAACCTGTTCAGCGCCGGATCATGGCCTTGGGATGGCCGGGCTCATTTACGATGTTGGTGTTGTTCGCTCAATCTCTTTTTGGAAATGTCACCGCGCACCCACCGTCTGGCTCCCCGTACTTACTCAGGGTTGCCGTTATTCCCTTGCGTTAGGAAGAAAACCTCCTCTCATAAACCGAGACATTTTTTCATCATTTCCAAGTGGGGAAAATGAAAAAATCAAAAAGTTTTTTTCATGCGCTCAAGGCCACGCTTGATCGACTGGCGAATAGACTCCTCATGTACGCCCTCGGCCTCGGCAATTTCCTTAATCGACTTGCCAAGAATGATATGTGCGTCAATTCTGCGGCCCTGGATCTCCGGCAGAGAATTGAGAGCGTTCCACAGACGAAGAAAGGTTTCCATCCGTTCAAGGAGCTCTTGCGGGGTCGGCTCATGCAGGCAAGCGGAATACTCAATCCCGTCATCGCAGTCCAGAGAATACTGCGCCTTGTGCCGGGAGAGCCGCCGCTGATAGGCCATCTCATAGCGGGCATCGGCCTTGAATACCTCGGCCACCTCGTCAGAAACTTCGATAAGCTGATCCTGCGTGTACCAATAATAAATATCTTTCAAATTGATAGTAGTCATCGTAAAATCCTCCATTTCAGTTTGTTCGGGGTTGGTCGGAAACGAAATGGAGTAACGGCGGAGAACGGCACCGCACCTCGGGACACTTTGTCTCGAAGTCTGGAAAGCAAAATGCGCCTGCGCGACACAAGGCCGCACAAGCGCACGAAAATATATTATCGGTTATGTACTGTTTAATTTCACTTTCAAAGCCGGACTGCTCCGATGGAGGGGCTACGCTTTTTTTAGCT
>DXUR01000898.1 GCA_019417795.1 Clostridiales bacterium
AAAATCATGATTTTGGCGTTGGCGCTCCTGCTCCTGACCGCGCTCTGCTGCACCTCCGCCCTTGCCGCGGGCGGCGATGTGGCAGGCGCTGTGGAACAGACATGGAAGGAGGCAGCTACGCAAATTAAAAGCGTGGTGGAGAAGGTGGTGTTCCCGGCGCTGGATATGATCCTCGCCATCGCGTTCTTCGTAAAACTTGGCGGCGCGTATTTTGATTTTCGCCAGCGAGGTCAATTTGAGTGGACCGGCCCCGCTATCCTCTTTGCCTGCCTCATCTTCACGCTGACGGCTCCGAAATACATTTGGAGCATCATCGGCATCTAAGTGGTGCAAGGGTAAAAATCAGTTGCTTATTTTCTGTGTGCTGGGTATAATGAAAATTAGGAAAGGAGGCGGCGCGAATGACAGAATCTGTGAAAAATGAGCTTTCTGATATCTGCCGGATCATTGACGCAACTGTGGATACAGAGAAGATCTATCTTTTCGGCTCATACGCCTATGGTACACCAACCGATGATAGTGACTACGATTTGTGCGTCATTATCCCGGAAAATTCCATGCGTCCGGCAGACGCGGTCAAGGCGATCCGCCGTGCGCTCTTTTCAGCGCAGTCCGTCCCCTTGGATGTAATTGTTTATCGCTCTAACGCATTCCATCAGAGAGCGGAACACGCTTCTCTGGAGCGGAAAATCGCAAGAGAGGGGGTCTTGCTGTATGAGCACCGGCTGGAGCAGCGAATGGCTTGACTTTGCCTATATGGATCTCAGCGCCGCGGAACATCTGCTGACGATGCGTCCGCTGCCTGTGGAAATTATTTGCTATCACTGTGAACAGGCTGCCGAAAAATTTCTAAAAGCCACGCTTGTTCAATTCGACAGAGAGCCGCCCAAAACGCATGACCTTATCCAGCTTTGTAAGCTGTGCTGTGAAGTAGACACGCGATTTGAGCAACTGGCAGACTCCTGTATTGAACTGACGCCATACGGCGTTCAAGTTCGCTATCCATCCAATTTAGAACTGGATGAATCCGACGCCGTCTGCGCATTAAAGGAATGCAGGCTCGTTCAAGACTTTGTTTGCCAGAAACTTGGATATGAACCGGAAAGCAAAGATACCCAAAGCTTTGGACAGACAATGAAATAAGTAAAGACAGCAGTCAAGGCCGTCGCCCGAAAGGGCGGCGGCCTTGTCGCGTCTCCGGAGGTGAATGAACAATATTTATTTGGGATTTTGTCGCCGCGACAGTCCTGGATCAGCTCATGGACTGGGTCTATGGGCAGGCCATAGGCTTTCTCGGCAACTTCTTTGCCCTCATGGGCAATATGGGCGTGGAGCTGTTCGAGCTGGAATGGGTCAGCGCCATCATTCTCTTTTTCTCCCGCCTTGCGTGGGCGCTGT